>CAZNQJ010000041.1:0-8634 GCA_964575205.1 uncultured Campylobacterales bacterium
GCGTCACCGACTTCGACCACCCATTCGAAACTGTTCAAGGCATCAATAAAACGGTAATACTCGGCAGGCGAAGCGATCTTGGCACGGACATCCAGCCGGTTGACCAAAAGAGCGCCCTCTTGCTCGGTGGCGATGCGCTGAAGTGACAAAGATGCAAAATAGCGCTGCATGTACACTTGGAATTGCGTTTGGTCAAAATATCTATGCAGCGCGATATCAATATTGGCCTCTCTCTCCTGAAGCGTGCGCAGTATCAGATATTGTTTGGTGAACGCCTGTTCAAGCACGGTCACATCGGCACTTTTTTGCTGCAGCTCCATCTTTAAGCTGCGGTACTCCTTTATCTTGGGTGTCAAGATAAAAAAGCCGAAATAGACGACGCCGCTCAGGAGAATAAAGAGCAGGATGACGAATCCGAACGAGGCGAACTTACTCATTATCCGACTCCACAATCGAGATATTATCAAACCTGAAGCTGCCGTTTTTCAGTTTGGTAAACTGCGTTGTACTTCGGCTGAAAAGTGACTCCAGCGAGAGCTTAAAACTCTCTTCAAAATGGGTTCTGCTCGCCGTTGTACCCTTGAGTCGCAGGGTCTTGTCGCGAAACTCTACCAGCTCCAGCGTGATCTCGTTGGGTACAAGATCAAAGAAATTTTTGACATTCTCTTTTTTAAGTCTGTTTTTGGTTGAGATCGTTTCACGCAGTCTCTCCAGCTTTTGCAGTCGTTCTGTTTCAGCAGTGAGCGTATTTTCCTTGCCGATAAATTTCTGTTCCTCCAGCTCCGTCTGCATCAGTTCGCGTTCATGTTTCCCAATCGTATGGTTTAAGAATAGGGAACTCCCTGACATGACCACAACAAATACCATAAAGGTGGAAAAAAGCCACTTCAATTCTGCCCCGACGACTTTTTTTTGACGCGGGCTTGTAAAGCTGTGTTTCATTTGAGCTCCTCTTCGCATAGCACAACGAGCTCATGAGAGAGATCAACAGTGCATTTTTCGATGTCGGCAAAAAGCAGCTCTTCAAGCCTGTTTTCCAGGTCGGCATCAAAATTGAGCGCATCAGCGATATAGATCTTCTCGATAAACATCGTCTCGTCTGCCTTCGAATCGTAAAAAGTTTTCACTGTCGACTGGATCGCTTCTACGTATATATCAAGAAGGTTAACCTCTTCAAAAACAGACGGGAGCTCTTGTATCCTGGTATGTTCGCCAAAAAGCAAAGCACCGTTCTTATAGACAGCACTGAGTATAAAATCACTGCCCAAGAGGAGGTAGAGCCCGTCACAGATCTGCAATTTCTCACGAAAAAAGCTGTAGAGTATGGAGAACGGGGAAAAGAGAAAGTCCAGCCCGATACCCTTGTATGCTCTTTGGCGTTCAAACAGATCATCTTTTGCGATGAAAAGACCCCATCTGTTGTCAATGCAGATACGCTCAAAACTGCCTGACTCCATCCCTTCTGTTCCCCGGCAGTCCGTTAATACACCCTGCGAAGCTTCAGACTCCAGAAAAGCGATATAAGTGACCGCGCTTTCGTGCTCCAGCGTTCTGATCTTTGTCTCCAAACCCGAGATGTTTTGAAAAGCACCCTCTTCAAAACGCTTGATCGTCTTTGCATTCTTTCGAAGTTCGGCATGCAGTTTTACCCCGTCATGGGAGGGGATGAGCGTGATAAAAAGCCTGGGCAGAAAAGATTCAAGAATTTTCATCAACATCCTGACACAGGGGGTGTGCTTTGAGATAGTTCTGCATCTTCAGACTGCTCCCGAGTTTTGTATAGATCTGCGTTGTTGCCATCGAGCTGTGTCCCAAGAGTTCACTCACGTCGGCAATACGTGCATCGTTGTTAAGCAGTGCCGTCGCATAGGAGTGCCGCAGCTGGTGAGGCGTGACTTTAAGTCCAATACGCTTGAAACACTTTGTGACCAGATATCTTAGACTATTTACACTTAATTGACCTTGTTTCGATTCAAAGAGAAAACGGTGCGGCCGCATTTCATTGATATAGCGCTGAATCAGTGCGTAAGTCGAAGGAAGCAGAGGGATGTCGCGGCTCTTCTGCCCCTTGCCCGTCACACGGACCCACTCGCCGGAGATCTCTGTCAACTCCAGCGAGCAGAGATACGGAGCCCGAGGGTATACAGCAGGGTAACAGCTACACGTTCAGCCAGGGTCGCAGCAGCGAGCGCCTCTTGAATGTGCCTGTCGTTGACAGGTTTCGGAAGCGAAGCCGGAACCTTGATACTTTCGTCCGCCTTCAGCGAGACCTTCTCGCCCTGATCGTTCAGATAGCGGCTAAAACTTCGCACGGCGGAGATCTTTTTGGCGATGGTCTTGGCTTTGAGATGGGAGATATGCAGACGGTAGGGCATAAGGTTAAGGACGACATGTCCCCCCTGCTCCTCGATCTCCAAAAATGCAAAGGCCTCTTTGAGCGATTCGTCATAACTTTTTAGCGTAAGATCAGAATAGCCCCGAAACTTTTCGAGATAGATCAAAAACATTTTCCGGTAGTGATCGAGGCTCTGTTTCATGGCTAATAGTCGTGCAGCAGCAGTGTCTCTTTGATCAGCGCTTTTGCGTCATGCATCGTCATCCCGGTCACGTCCAGGGGTTCAGAAGCATAGAAATCAAGCCGTGTGAACGGTTTGGGTATCGTAAAGCGGTTTCAACTCTTGAACTGCCAGTAATCTTTCGGCACGCAGGAGAAAACGATGATCTTCGATCCGGTCTTCTGCGCCATAACGACAATACCGTCGGCCACCTCGTGGCGGGGCCCTTTGGGACCGTCCGGTGTGATTCCGATATCACCGCCGTTTTTGAGCGTTTTCACCGCAGCGATCAGCACCTTTGCCCCGCTGCGCGTGCTTGAACCGTGAATCGTCTTCAACTTCATATAGCTGACGATCCTGGCAATGATCTGCCCGTCAAAATGTTCGCTGATCACAATACTGACATTGGGCTTTTTACGGAGTTTAAAATAGAGGTAGGGCTGGAAAAGCAGGTCCCCGTGCCAGCTGGCCATAATAAAGGGCTCTACAGGAACATGTTCTGGAAGGTGAAAAGTTTTCTTGCTGCTGAAATAGAAGAGGCGGATGATAAGGATGCCTATCGGCGGGAAAAGAGAAAGTGCCAGGGAGCGAAGCAGACGCTTACGCAAGCAGCTCACCTTCAAGATGCGTCCTGGCGGCTTTTATGATCTTGACATCGACGATTCTGCCAAGCAGCTCTTCGGAACCTTTGACCTTGACCAGGAAATTATTGCTGCTGCGTCCGGCCACATAGCCGTCGGCACGCAGCTCTTCAAAATAGACGTCATAAACTTTCCCGATCTGACCTTGCATCGTCTCATCAAGAATCACATCCTGCAGCGCTTGAAGCCGTTGCAGACGCTCCGATGCGACTTCAGAGTCGACGACATTGGTGTACTCCGCCGCTTCGGTCAAAGGACGCGGCGAATATTTGAAGCTGAACATCTGCTCAAACCCCACCGCGCGCGCCACTTTCATCGAGGCCTCAAAGTCCTCATCGCTCTCACCCGGAAAACCGACGATGATATCGGTACTGATGCTTACATCGGGCACCATCTTGCGAAGCTTCGCCGTACGGTTCAGAAACCACTCCTGCGTGTACCCGCGTTTCATCGCCTTCAGCAGTTCGGTCGAACCGCTCTGCAAAGGCACATGCATCGATTTGCAGATCTTCGGGTTGGAGGCGAATTCGTCGATGAACTCGTCATCCATATGAAGCGGATGCGGCGACGTGAAGCGGATGCGTTCCACACCCTCGACGCTGCTGATGCGGCGCAACAGTTCGGTAAAGTTGATCTTCTCATGCTCACCGGAAAAACGGCGGCCGTAATTGTTCACGTTCTGCCCGAGCAGAAAGATCTCTTTGGCACCGCTTGCAACCGCTTTTCTTGCCTCATTGACGATCAGGTCGGACGGAATCGAGATCTCGTCACCGCGTGTTTTGGGAACGATGCAGAAGGTGCAGCTTTTGTCGCATCCGATAGAGATGTTGATATAGGCCTTGAAAGGCGAAGAACGGAAATCTTTAAAAGCAAAATCGGACTCATCGTAGTTGATATCGACCTCAACCGCTTTGTCCCGGTCAACAACGTCGCCGATCCTGGAGACGTTGCGCGCACCAAGCACAAAATTGACATAAGGGGCACGCTTGATGATCTCTTTGCCGAGGTGTGAAGCGGTACAGCCGCAGACACCGATCTTTGCGCCCTCTTTTTTCTTTTTGTTAAAAACACCGAGTTCCGAGAAGAGTTTGTGGACAGGACGTTCGCGAACCGAACAGGTGTTGATGATGATCAGATCTGCCTCACTGGAGTCTTGCGTTAGTTCGTAACTCTCTTTGGCATTCAGTTCGGCTATCATGTGCTCGCTGTCGCGAACATTCATCTGACAGCCCAGTGTCTCAATAAACAGCTTTTTTGACATTAAACCAAGTGCACCTTATAAAATGTGTACTTCGTACATATACTCATTGTCTGCAAGGCCGTAACGGACCTCGCGCATATAAAAACTTTTTCCCTCATTTTCAAAATGATCTTGTAAAGAGAGAAGATCTTTGTGCGAGTTTTCACGGTCAAAATAGAGTATCACGGTACCCTCTTTTTTCACCATCTCTTCGATCTTCTTAAGGTCGATCTTTTTTGGTTTTGCCTTAACATCTGTACGCGCGATTTTCAGCTCCATCAGAATCCTTTGCTGCAGTTATATAATTATCTGCATTATAACGCCCCAAGGGTTAATTTTGGCATAAACCTCGGCACCACTTTCAGGGCTTGCCGAAAAAAACGCATTTTTCCACTGCCTTCAGGAGGGTAACACGTATGCAGCAGGTGGTTATATTTTCTTTACACATCTGTTGTTTTAGATAAATTCTTCTATTTTGCAAACGTAATCAACGACAGTAATATCAAATTATGCTATACTTTTGTTCTTCCTAGAAATGAATCACAAAACATCTTTTTACGGAACAAAAGCTTGAGAAAAATGGAGCATATATTAATGGAAAATGTATTGGATATTATTGATTCACTCGCCCATGAAAAAGGGTTGAGTCCCGAGAGTGTTAAAGTTGCCCTTAAAAACGCTTTCATCAAAACGGCGCAGCGCCTGATCAATCCTGATTTTACCTACGATGCGGAGATCGATGAAGCGACAAAAAGCATCCGCGTCTATCAGACCATCACGGTCGTTGATGACGAAGATGATGACCACCTCTACACCGAGGAAGGCGATGTCAATCAAGGCTATATCTCGCTTACCAGAGCTCGTGCAGAAGTGGACCCTGATGTCGATGTGGGTGACGAATTTCAGATCGAACATGACATTGAAAGCCACGGCCGTACTGCGGCAATGACGCTCTACCGCGAGATCGAGTACCATATTCAGCGTCTTGTTGAGGATGAGCTGTATAACAAATATAAAGATAAAATAGGGACTATCGTCAACGGCCGCGTCACCCGTGTGGATGAAAAGAACACCACCTACATCGAGATGGACGAGGTCCGCGCCATACTGCCGATGAAAAGCCGTATCAAAGGTGAGGTCTTCAAAGTAGGCGATGTGGTCAAAGCGGTTGTCCGCCGTGTCAACATCGACAAGGCCAACGGTATCCAGATCGAGCTCTCCCGTACATCACCGAAGTTCCTCGAAGAGCTGCTGGCACTGGAAGTACCTGAGATCGCGGATGATGTGGTTTTGGTCGAAAAATGCGCCCGTATTCCCGGTGAACGCGCCAAGGTCGCACTGATCTCGATGCACCCGCAAGTCGATCCGGTCGGTGCAACCGTCGGTGTTAAAGGTGTCCGTATCAATGCGGTAAGTGAAGAGCTTATGGGCGAGAACATCGACTGTATCGAGTATACAAGCGTACCTGAGCTCTTTATCGCGCGGGCAATGAGTCCTGCCATCATCAGCTCTGTTATTATCGAGGGCGATGCCAAAGATGAAGAACATCCGGCTAAAGCGATCGTTACGCTGCCTTCCGATCAAAAGTCCAAAGCCATCGGTAAAAGCGGCATCAACATCCGCCTTGCCTCTATGCTGACAGGCTATACGATAGAACTTGTCGAAAGAGACGGCGGAACAACAACAGATGAAACCGGTAAAACCGAAGAGAAAAAAGAGAGCATCTCTTCCCTTGAAGCACTTTTCGGTTAATAAGTGCTATTATAAAGTGCTGACAGGTTTTCAAAACCCTGTCAAGCTCTTCCCCCTCAAAACTTCTAACTCTCTCTTTTCGCGTACGGATTCAACTTCAGCAGCAGCATATCAGCCAGCATATTGCCCAGCAGCGTTAAAAAAGCGGTAATGATCAAGATGCCCATGATGACGGGGTAATCTCTGCTTAGAGCACTCAAATAGAAGAGCTGTCCCATCCCCTCGATACTGAAGATCGTCTCCAGAATAACACTGCCTCCGATCAGACCCGGAAGCGAAAGCCCCAGCAGCGTTACCACCGGCGGTATGAGGTTTCTCAGGATATAACGGCGCAGCAGTATCGATTCGGAAAGACCGCGGGAGCGAGCGAAATAGTAGTAATCACTCTTGAGTATCTCCAAAGTCAGCGAGCGGATATAGACGATCATACTGCCCAGGCTTACGAAGACCATTACGCCTATCGGCAAAATGAGATGCCACGCCATATCGCTGTAGTAGGAAAACCCCTCTTTAAGTTCGACCGAGTGCAATCCCGCGATCGGCAGGAGCTCCAGTTCTACACTGAAAAAAAGCATCAGCAGCAGTGCCAGATAAAATGAGGGCATTGCAAAAGAGACAAGGGAGAGCTGACGAATCGCATAATCGAGCCAGGAGCCGTGTGATCGTGCGGCTTTGATTCCGAGATAGATCGAGATCGCAAAAACAAGAAGCAGCGAAAATATGTTGATCAGCAGCGTAATCGGCAGCCTTTTGGCGATCTCGCTGCTGACATCCGCCCCGGTGACAAACGAGATACCGAAATTGAGCTGTGCAAGATTGACGATCCAGTCGGTGTACTGGCGGTAGAGCGGCTTATCGAGTCCGTAGACCGCCTTGAGCTGGGCAATCGCCTCTTCCGTCATATTGGGGTTCAGTTCTCCTGCCCCGAAGAAGCTGTTGGGTGCCGCATGAATCGCTATAAACGAGATCAGCGAGATCAATAACAGCATCATCGCAATGTAGCGGAACTTCAGCAAAAATGTCTTCATAAAAATCATAGAGTGATTATAACAGGATCTCTATAAACCGGATATGCTCAGACAAGAAGATCTTTTCTAAGGAGCGCCCCGATGCCGTTAACGAACAGCCATAAGGCAACCAGCGGAACAAGGATACTGTTGATCACAAAGATGGTGATCAGCTGGATAATGCTCTCCATCGCCTCGTTGAACTTGTCGATGAAACCCCGAATCGTCTCCTCCAACTCCTCCCTATAGTGATCGAATCTTTTATTGACATTCAACGATTCAAATGTATACCAGGGGGCTTGTGTCGCTTGAACGTCTGCAGAGGTGTTCGCCTGATCGGTCTGAAGCGTCTTGACCATCGCTTTAATATCTTCCGAGGTGTTAAAGACCACTTCATTTGAGTGCCGGTAACTGCTCGCAAGCACAAGGTCATAGACACCTTCGTTGATCATCACCAGAAGAGGAACGCTGAAACGCAATATGATGACGATCAGCAAAGCTTTCAGACTCCATTCGTAAAGCCTGGCCACCCGAAGGCGCTCTATCCAATAAAGCAGCAAAAAAAACAGTGTGACCAGTGCCACAACTGTTTTAAAAAGTACGGTTTCACCCAGATGCAGCATGACCTGCTGCACGCCCAATGAGACGGAACTCGCCAGCATCACCCACGAAAAACGCTCGACCATATCATTGACAGGGTCGACGATCTCCCCCGGCGCAAAATTGAGACCCACCCCTGCCGGGGCCAGGCTCACTTCTGTGCCTTGAATAACCGAAATCAGGCCGTTCAGACCCCGCGCCAGTGCAAACGTCGTCAAAGAGCGGGCAAATGCTGCATCCAGCTGTTCGGAACTTTTTAGGTCTAATGATTCAGAGAACGAAAGAGCGGCCAGGAACACCAGTAATATTGAGAGGGCTGTTTTTTTAATCATGGACTATTGTAGCGGAGTCAGTCAATCTTTTACAAGCAGGATCTATCCGGGTGATGCAGAATACATTACCGGGCTCACGCCCGGTAACAAAATAAAGAGACAACAAGTAGATGACAACCAGTATCCACCTGCTTCAAAAGATCTCTACTTGATAGGCGCTCCGTCAACTGTTGTCACTTTATTGTTCTCAAATCCGATATCGTTGGTTATCCATCGGTTTCGCCAGTATTTCCATGTGTCATATTTCAGCGTCGGCGTTGCATGTTTGGACGGGTACCCGCGCGCGACAATCATGGCCTCTTTCGTGATACCCGCTTTATAAGTAGTGCCGTCAAAGTTCTTAATAAACTGCTGCTCTTGATTTGTAAATTTTGAGAGGTCCACTTTTTTAGCGCCGAATAAAAGTGCAGACAGTTCTGCTGTTCCCATCTGCGAATACTTCTCGACATTGAGCAAGGTCAGTTTTATGCCCGGGTAAGCCGTTTCTTCAAAGACAATGTCTTTAGA
>CAZNQJ010000042.1:0-8609 GCA_964575205.1 uncultured Campylobacterales bacterium
CGCCCGCAACTGCTGATCCTTGATGAGCCGACAACCGGGGTAGACCCCCTGAGCCGTATCGAACTCTGGAAAATACTCGATGAGATCAGAACGCAGGAGGGTACGATCATTCTGGTCAGTACGGCCTATATGCAGGAGGCCGCGAAAATGGACAGGGTCCTCCTTTTTGATGAGGGTGAGATCATTGCCGCAGGGAGTGTCGCTAAGCTGCTCGAAAGTGCCGCCCCCTTCACCTATGAAAAGACGGAGAGTGCGGCGTCTCTGACTGTCCAGAACAGAAGCTACTCGCTGGAGAAGCTGGAAGCCAAACATGCAGAGCCCGGTCTGGAAGCGCTCTTCTTTGTCAACGCCCTGCAGAAAAAGAGAACCTTCCCGCCCATCTCCATTTCGCCGAGACGGAGCGAAGAAGAACTGCCCGAGATCGTGATGGAGTCAAAGGGGCTGACGAAAACCTTCGACGGTTTTACCGCAAACGACCATATCGACATGGTACTCAAACAGGGCGAGATACTGGGGCTGCTGGGCGCCAACGGCGCCGGCAAGACGACCTTCATCAAGATGCTGCTGGGACTTCTGCCGGTCGACGACGGCGAGCTCTACCTCCTCGGCGGGCAGGTAAAAAGCGACCGGGAGCGCCGCAAGCTCAAGAGCAAGATCGGCTATGTCAGCCAGCATTTTGCCCTCTACAGAGATATGAGCGTCCGTGAGAACCTGGCCTACTTCGCCGCCATGCATCAGATACCCGCTTCGGAGACAGACAGACTGATCGACAAATATGCCCGCGAGCTCAGCTTCAGCGACTATCTCGACGCGATGCCCAAAGATATTCCGCTCGGCATCAACCAGCGCTTCTCCATCGCTGCGGCGATCATGCACGAACCCGTTGTCCTCTTCCTAGACGAACCGACATCCGGCGTCGACGCAATGGCCAGGGGGCAGTTCTGGGAGCTGCTCAAAGAGCTGAAACAGAAGTGGAAAATAGCCATTCTCATCACGACGCACTACATGAGCGAAGCGGAGTACTGCGACAGGGTGGTGCTGTTAAAAGAGGGGAAAAAGGTGGCGGATGAACATCTAAAAGATCTCTACCGGATGCACCCCGAAGCCAAAAATTTCGAGGATATTTTTATGGAGTATTACCGATGAGGGTCTCCGTCATAAGAGCCTACCTTGTCAAAGAGTTCAAGGACCTTTTCCGCTCCCGTATCTTTGTGATGATCTATCTGATGCCCAGCCTGATCATGCTCCTCTTCGGCAACGGTATCAAGATGGAGGTGACGCACAGCCGAACGGTCATATTGAACTATGACCGCACCCCGCTGGCGGAAAAACTCGTTCTGAAGTTCGAACACTCAAAATATTTCGACACCCGGGTCCTCGACATCAGCGAAAAGAGGGCTCTCGATCTCATTAAAAAGGCCGAAGCCGACCTCATCGTCATCATCCCCGAATCATTCGAAAAGAACCTGCTCAAAGGGGTGAAAAGCGAGATCGGTGTCTTTATCGATGCGGCCTTCCCGACGCGGGCCAATACCCTTGAAGCGTATGTCCGCGGGGTCGTCCTGGATGCCGCCGCAGAGGCGTCTGCGAATGCATCGGGAAGCCTTATTGCCATCAACAACCGCAACCTCTTTAACCAGGCGATGCGCGACCAGGATATGATCATACCGGGGATCATCGGGCTGGTACTGCTCGTCGCCCCCGCCATTCTCTCCGCGCTGCTGATCGTCAAGGAGAAGGAGGAGGGGACCATCTTCAACTTTTATGCCTCGCCCATCACAAAAAACGAATTTCTGGCCGCCAAACTGCTCCCGGTCGTGCTGCTGCACTCCGTCAACATCTTCATTCTGTTCCTGTGGGCCACCTATCTCTTCGACGTACCGTTTCGCGGCAGCTTTCTGCTCTACTGGCTGACTGGCGAGATCTATATTCTCATCAGCCTCTCTGTCGGCCTTCTGGTCTCCATCATCGCATCGACCCAGATCGTTGCCATCGTCTTGACGGTAATCCTGACGATCATCCCGGGGTTTTTATACTCGGGCATGCTGATGCCGATCTCGTCGATGGAGGGCGAATCTTATATCGAAGCGCATCTCTATCCGGTGATGTATTTCAACCACATCATGTACGACGTCTTCCTGATCGGCCAGGGCTTCAGTTCGCCCAAGATCCTTCTCTATCTCGCCATTTTGCTCTTTTATGCCGTGACGCTCTTCTCGGTCGGACACTATTTCCTTAAAAAGGAGATCAAATGAGGGCCTTTTTTACGATCGTCGCCAAGGAGCTTCTGCTCTTTATACGCTCCTACGGGCTGGCCGCAGCCGTGGTCCTCGTCTTTACGGCCGATGTCTATGTAGCCGGCAGCGGTATCGTGATGGATGCATAAAATGTCAGTGTCGGGATCGTTGACCGAAGCGAAGGGGTGCTGAGCAAGAAGATCATCACGCACCTGCACCATCCGGAATTCCAGACGCCGCTGTTTTATACGTCGGTCAGGGAGCTGAACCGGGCGATCTTCAACAAAGAGATCATGCTGGGGATCGTCTTCGGAAGCGATTTTGAAAAGGAGTATCTCAAAGAGCAGCATCCCCATATCGATGTTCTGCTTGACTCGACCGCGGCATCGCAGAGCTTTATGGCCCTGAGCTATCTGCAGAATATTGTTTTCGATTTTAACGCTGTTACAATTCCCCTTGATATCAAGATACACAAGCTCTTCAACCAGAACACGACCAACTCCTACTTTATGGCGCTGACCGAGCTCCTCTCCGTCATCACCCTTCTGAGCGTCATCCTCACCGCCGTTGTCTTTGTCAAGGAGAAAGAGAGCGGCACCTGGGATATGATGCTGCTGATGCCGGTCAACCCGAAACTGACCATTCTGGCAAAAAGTTTTTCGCAGGTGATCATCATCATGTTCGGCGTCATGCTGAGTGTGGGGATCGTGCTCTTCGGCGCCTTTGACATACCGCTTAACGGTTCGCTGTGGGCCTTTTTCGCACTGACATTTTTTTACGCGTTTACCAGCGCCGGCATCGGCCTTTTTATCGCCAGTCTCTCCCGGAGTACGGTGCAGGTGGGCCAGTTCTCCATCGTGATCATGATGCCGCTTATTTTTTTAAGCGGGGCATGGACGCCGATCCATGCCATGAGCCCGTTTTTACAGTACCTCTCCTACATCTCGCCGCTTCGCTACTACATCGAAGGGAGCGAGAGCATCTTTTTCAGGGGGACCCCCTTTATGGACCTTCTCCCCTATTTCGGCGGGGTGATCGGCGTCGGCAGCATCCTTTTTCTCTTCGGCTTCAGGAAGATCGGCAAACTGTTTTGAGCGCAGGGCGCTATGCCCTCTCTTTGCGGGCACGGACTGCGACGAAAGCCCCTTCGCCGGAACCCTTTTTTACCGTGCTCTCCATCTGCTCCAAAGTCTCTCCGAAAAGGGTCTGTGCGCAGACAATCCCGGAAAAACCGGCCTTTTTCAGCAGTCCGACAACCTCATCCGTATTGAAGAAGCGGGCTTCGCGGTAAAAACGGCTTTTATCGCGGTTTTTTTCATACTGCTCTCCCAGTGCCGAATCCCTGTCCACAAAGCCGATAATGACGCAGCTCTCCGGTTTGAGTATCCGGTAGATCTCCTGCAGGCTCAGCAGCGGATCGTCGACAAAACAGATCGTCGTCACCATCAGAGCGAAGTCAAAGCTTTCGTCTCCAACCGGAAGCTTTTCCGCGACACCTTCGATCACCTCGATCCCTTTGGAGCGGGCAATCTCAGCCATTATGTCCGAGGGCTCAACCCCTGTCGTGATGCCCAGCGGCAGGGCAAACCGCCCGCTTCCGACACCGATCTCTATCCCCTTTTCAAAAGAGGGAAGAAGCGTTCTGACCGCCTCGATCTCGGCTTCATAAAGGTTTGAATGTTTTTCAAACCACGCTTCATACGCGTGCGGAAACTGTTCAAATGGTTCGATTTTCGGCATATGTCACACTCCCTTAAAACGATCTGACGCTTCTCCTGCCGACTATTACTTTTTATCCGAGACAGACCGTTCCAATCCGTCCACGATCTTTCTAATATTTACTATAGTACAATCAATATACACCAACTCTTAAGAGGAAACGATGGAAACGACACTCTTTGACCTGGAATCGGGAAAAGAAGCGACCATAACAGAGCTCAAAGGAGGAGAGGAGTTTCGAAAAAAACTCGCTTCGCTGAACATCAGGGTAGGAAAGACCATCCGGAAGGTCACCGCAGAGCCTTTTCACGGTCCCGTCGTCATCGAGATCGGCAATACCGAGGCGACCATCGGCATGGAGATGGCAAAGAAGATCGTCGTAGCGCCGTTGGAAGGCGAATAAAAACAGATGAGAATACTTCTGATGGGGAATCCGAACGTCGGGAAATCGGCCCTCTTCTCCAGGCTGACCGGCGTGGACGTCGTGATCTCCAACTATCCGGGCACGACGATCGAGCTCAAAAAGGGGAAGATGCAGCTTGGCGAAGAGACCGCAGAGGTGATCGATGTGCCGGGGACCTATACCCTGGAGCCGACCTCAAAGGCGGAAGAGGTTGCGGTAAACATGCTCGAAAAGGGTGATATCGTCATCAATGTGATGGATGCGACCAACCTTGAGCGCAACCTCTATCTGACACTGCAGCTTCTGGAGCGCAATATTCCCCTTATCATAGTCCTCAACTTCTGGGATGAAATACGCCATCTGGGTATTCAGATCGATGCCGAAAAGCTTGAGAGCCATCTCGATATTCCGGTCGTTCCGGCGGTTGCCGTGACCGGGGTGGGCATCAAAGAGCTGGTCTCAAGACTCCGCGAGGCCAGAACCCATACAACCGCATACAGCGAAGAGGCCCGATGGGCAGAGATCGGCAGGATCGTCAGAAAAGTGCAAAAGGTGACCCTGAAAAAACATACCTTTCTGGAAAACCTTGAGGACCTCAGCGTCAAACCGCTGACGGGGATCCCGATGACAATGCTGATTCTGGCCTTTGTCTTTTGGAGTGTCCGCTTTGTCGGCGAGAAGCTGACCGCCTACCTGTTCGACCCCCTCTTTGAACTCTATCTTCCGCTTGCAAACGCTCTGAGCGGGATGCTCGGCCGCAGCGGCATCCTCCATGATATCCTGATCGGGACCCTGATAGAGGGGAAGATCGATTATATCCAGTCGATGGGACTGCTTACGACCGCTCTCTATGTCCCTTTTGCGATGGTTCTGCCCTATGTCTTTGCCTTCTACCTCGTTTTGGGCGTCATGGAGGACAGCGGCTACCTCCCGAGGCTGGCCACCTTGGTCGATGCGGTTTTGCACAAGCTCGGGATGCACGGGCTGGCGATCATCCCGATGCTGTTGGGGTTCGGCTGCAATGTTCCGGGGGCGCTCAGCACCAGGATCCTCGAGACCAGGAAGCAGCGTTTTATCGCGGCGACCCTGATGGCGATCGCCGTACCCTGTATGGCACAGACCGCCATGGTTTTCGCCCTGCTGGGGCCCTACGGCATCAAAGGGCTGGGCATCTATTTTCTGACCCTCTTTATCGTCTGGCTCACCCTCGGTTTTCTGCTCAACAGAGGGCTCAAAGGCGAAACGCCCGAGACCTTTATGGAGATCCCGCCCTATCGGATCCCCTATGCAAGAAGCCTTGCCAAGAAGCTGTGGATGCGGCTGCGGCGTTTTTTAGGCGAAGCGATCCCCTTTGTGCTGCTTGGGGTGCTTTTCATCAATATCCTCTACGTTTTCGGGATCATAGAGTGGATCAGCGAAGCGGCCTCGCCCCTGGTCGTCGGCCTGCTGGGGCTTCCGAAGGAGGCGGTCGCCTCGCTGATCGTCGGGTTCCTGAGAAAAGATGTGGCGGTGGGTATGCTGCTGCCGCTCGGGCTGGATATGGGACAGCTCATCGTCGCCAGCGTCGTGCTGACCATGTATTTCCCCTGCGTTGCGACCTTTGTGGTACTGTTCAAAGAGCTGGGGGCCAAAGACCTGCTCAAGGCCACCGCCATCATGCTTCTCTCCACCCTGCTGGTCGGAGCCGTTCTGAATGCGCTGCTCTGATGCGGAAGGAGAAGCTGCCATGACCCTTGATACTTTGAACGAAGCGATAAAACGGTGTACAAAATGCAGGCTCTCCGAGAGCCGAATAAACGCGCTTTGCGGCGAGGGAGATCCGAATGCCAGGCTCATGCTGATCGCCCAGGCACCCGGAGAAAATGAAGACAGGGAAGGGAGGATGTTTATCGGCCCTTCGGGAAAAGTGCTCGATGAACTGCTGGAGAGGGCCGGTATCGACAGAAAAGAGCTCTACATGACCAATCTGGTCAAGTGCATGCTTCCCAAATGCCGAAAGCCCAAGCGCGATGAGATCGAAAGCTGCAGCCGCTACCTCGACAGGGAGATAGAGTTGATCGATCCGGAGGTATTGGCCCCTTTGGGGTATCATGCCATTAAATATATCTTTGAGAGGTATGCGATCGCATTGCCGCCGAAATCGGAGTTTCACAAAATTTGCGGCAAGGTTTTTTCGGCCGGGAATAAAAAAATAGTCCCTTTGCAGCATCCGGCTGCCGTACTCTATAACCGTTCCATGAAAGAGGTGCTGATCAAAAATTATCGCAAGCTCAAAGAGGTGCTTTCGGAGTGCAGGTGATAGCTTCTGCCTCTTTTTGCGTCTGCGGTACAATATCATAAAGGAGAGTTCATGCCGCCGCTATCGACACGTTTCAAAGAGGCCCTTGCCGGATCGTTCAGATCGCTTTCTGCCGTCCTGCCGATGCTGTTTGCCGTTATCGGGCTTGTCGGGCTCTTTCAGACCACTGTTACTCCGCAGATGCTCCACTCCCTTTTTAGCGGTGCCCCGCTGCAAGATACACTCATTGGTACGCTTGTCGGCGGGATTTCCGTCGGACAGCCATTTTTTAGCTACATCATCGGCGGAGAACTGCTTAAAGAGGGTATTTCGCTCTACGCCGTCACCGCGTTCATTCTGGCATGGGTGACGCTGGGGGTCGTGCAGCTGCCGCTGGAGTGGGCCCTTTTCGGCAGCCGTTTCACCATCGTTCGCAACCTTCTCAGCCTCCTCTTTGCCCTGCTGGTCGCCTGGGCTACGGCAGCAACGCTGGGGGTGTTTTTATGAAGACGGAAGAGGCCAAAAAGCCGGCAAACCGCAGCGGGTGGATCATGCTGGCCATTACACTCCTCTTATACGGTGTCACCGCATTTTTGGACACCTCTATGGCACGCTCCGCACTCAACAAAAGTCTGGATGTACTGAAAATGATCGCGCCGATCCTGCTGCTCGTCTTTTTTCTGATGGCCCTGCTGAACACCTTTATCAAGCCCAAAAGCATTGCTAAACATCTGGGGAAAGAGAGCGGTCTCAAGGGGTGGTTTTTCGCGCTTGCCGGCGGTGTACTCAGCCATGGACCGGGTTATATCTGGTACCCGATGCTCAGCGAACTGCGCGACCACGGTGCGCGCGACGGGCTGATCGTCGCCTTTTTCTATGCACGCGCCATCAAGCTGCCTTGGCTGCCGGTCATGGTCGGTTATTTCGGCATTGCATTTACCCTGGTGCTGACCTTCTATATTCTGCTGGGCGCCTGGATACAGGGTATGATTGCCGACAGGATGAACCCGAAGAGCACCTAGACGGAGTGAAACTGTTTCCGGTCAGCGCATAAATCCGGCAATACGCCTCTTGTAGTCGGGATGCAGCTGCACGCTGTTGTGCCCGACGCCGCTGAGCGTGACAAATTCCGGACGCACCCGGGTAAAAGCCGCCACCAGATTGCGGGTGCTCCCCTTGGGGATGATCTCGTCATCGGCCGCCGCGACGATCAGCGTCGGTGCGGTGATCATCGCGGCCCTGCCTGCCGAATCCAGACGCTCCTGCATGATCAGCCCTATCGGCATATAGGGATAGAGTCTTTTTCCGATATTGACGGCACTGTCGAAAGGGGTCACGAGAATAAGCCGCTCGACCCTGCGCTGCGAAGCGAGATAGGTGGCGACCGCCGAGCCGACGCTGCGCCCCATCACTGAAACAGTGCTGTGGCGTTTTGAAAAGTAGTCATAGACCAGCAGCGCGTCGCTGTAGAAACCCGCCTCGCTCGGCGAACCGCTGCTGCCGCCGTAGCCGCGGTAGTTGACGAGGTAGACCGTATAGTCTGGGAACATCGCCCTGAAGTCATCCATGTTGTAGGCCACGTTCTCCGCATTGCCGCCGAAGTAGATCAGCGCCTTCTGCCTGCCTGTGTTGAGCGTCCAGACCTTGATGCGCACCGCACCCGTGTCGAGCACGATATGCGCCACCCCAGGAACACTCACCTCGGGGGTCGGGTAGTAGATCATTTGGCGCTGGTTAAGGTAAAAGTAGAGACAGGCCGACAGATAGAGTATGGCCAAAACCGCAATAAGTGAGAGCATGATCGTGCCGCTTTTTTTGAGAATATCCATAAAACCATTATGCCCGATTGCACGGCTTTTTGACAAGAGAGAAGGGGTTGTACGGTGATAAAGAGGGATGAAAAAGGGAGGCACTCCCCGCTATTTTGAAACAGCGGGGAAAGAGCCCGTTACGATTTTTTGAGGAATTTTGA
>CAZNQJ010000043.1:0-8540 GCA_964575205.1 uncultured Campylobacterales bacterium
TCTTTTTCAAAAGGGCCTTCTCCGTCAGCTCCCGCAGCGATATTTTGACGGCGCCGGCTGCTTTTGCGGTGGGTTGCGCCTCGCCCTCATGCCTGCGCGTTGCCGGTGCGAGAAGATTCCCGAGGGCTCTGCGCTGTACTCCGGGCTCACCCTCTTTGCGCCGGTACAGTTTCGATTTTTGGTCCAGCACTCTGAAGAGATCGCCGAACTCGCCCACGCTCTCCGACGTACCGAGAAAAAGAAAACCGTCGGGGTTTAACGCGTAGTGGAACAGGGGTATAAGCTTCTGTTGCAGGGCCGGCCCCATATAGATCAGGAGGTTGCGGCAGCTGATAAGGTCGAGCCGGGAGAAAGGCGGGTCTTTGATGATGTTCTGCTCGGAAAAGATGAGCATGTCCCGGATACTCTTGTGAATGCGGTACCCGCTGCCATCGGACAGGGGTGTAAAAAAGCGCGCCAGCCTCTCCGCAGTGACGGCATCGGCGATACTGGCGGGATAGAGGCCGACGCGCGCCCTGGCGATCGCCTGCGGGTCGATGTCCGTGGCGAAGAGCTGTACCGCATAGTTTTCTTTCAACTCGTCCATCCGCTCCTTCAGGAGAATGGCAATGGAATAGGCCTCCTCGCCGCTGGAGCAGCCCGCTGTCCAGACACGGATCGTACCACCTGAAGGTTTTTGCGCAAACAGCCGGGGGATCACCTCCTCTTCAAGACGTTTGAATGCCTCCGCATCGCGGAAGAAATAGGTCACGCCGATCAGCAGATCGCTGAAAAGCGCCTCGCCTTCGGAGGGTGTCTGCTGCAGGTACTTCACATATCCGTCAATGCTTTCGATCTGGTGAATGGCCATCCGCCGTTCGATGCGCCGGCCGACCGTGCTCGGTTTGTACTGCGAAAAATCGTGTCCGGTTTGAGCGCGCAGCAGGATGAATATCTTTTTCAGCATGTTCAGGGTGTCCGGCATCGGGACGGACCCCGCTGCGATGTGCGCCTTGCCGAAGGCATGCGCGGTGTATTCGATGAGCCGGGCCGGCATCTCGGCCGGTGGCAGCACGTAATCCACCAGGCCGGTAGCGATGGCACTGCGCGGCATACCGTCGAACTCGGATGATTCGGGCTCCTGGACCATGATCATGCCCCCTTCGCCCTTAATCGCGCGCAGCCCCTGTGCGCCGTCGCTGCCGGTTCCGGAGAGGACAATACCGATGGCGCGCTCGCGCTGATCCTGGGCCAGGGAGCGAAAGAAGAAGTCGATCGTCAGACGCCGGCCGCGGGGGTTCAAGGGTTCGAGCAGGTGGAGTGTACCGTTTAAAAAGGCCATGTCGCGGCCCGGCGGAATGATGTAGGTGCAGTTGGGTTCTACTCTCATGCCCTCTTCGACCTCGAAGACCTGCATCCGCGTATAGCGGCGGATAAGCCCGGCAAGAAGGCTCGTGTGGTCGGGCGCCAGATGCTGTACCAGCACAAAGGCCATACCCGTATCGGTATCTGCAGGCATCCCCGAAAAAAAGGCCTCGAACGCCGCCAGTCCGCCTGCCGAAGCGCCGATACCGACGACAGGAAAACCGGCACCGCCGCTCTCGGCGCTCTTTTGCAGCCCGGCCGGTTTCAGATCGTCCGACGCTTTCTCTGCTGCTTCGGCTTTCACTTTTCGTCCTGAGGCCATGCCTATCTCCTGTTTGCGTAACGCTTTTTTTCCGCCCGGGATCTTGAATGTTCAACACACCATAAAGAGCGGGTGAAGATTCAGAACCCGCCATGTCACACTCTTGCGGTTAAGGCTTTTGAAACCGCACCCAAAGTGACGTGCACCCAATATCGATTAACCACATTGGTTAAATATTACTTATATATAACTGCAGAGTAGCTGAAAAAATTAAGCTGGTCCTAGAGCATCTCAAGCTTATAGAGGAATTGCCGCTCTTTGAAAGAGGGGATGTCGAGCTCCTGACGGTATTTGGCGATGGAACGGCGCACCATCTGAATGCCGAAGCGCTCTTCGATCTTCTCGTGCAGGACCTTGTCGCTTAAGGGCTTCTCCTTCTCCTCGCTGTTGACGAGCCGCTGAAGAAAATGTTTGATCTCCGAGGTCGAGACTTCGCCGATAGCGTTGGAGAAGAAATCCTTGAACGCAAAGGTGCCGCGCTCGCACTCGAGGTACTTGTCGCTGATGGCGCGCGAGATCGTCGATTCGTTGAACCCAAGCTCGTCGGCCACATCCTGAAGGCGCAGCGGTTTGAGTTCACTGCCCATGAAGAAGGCATACTGCTTCTCTATCAGCACAAGGGCGACATTGTAGAGCGTCGCCTTTCGAAGGTCAAGCAGTTTGACCAGTTCGCGCGCCTCTTTGAACTTCTGCTTGGCGAAGTTGTCGTACTTGTCGATCTGGTTCACCTTCAGATCGGGATAGAAGGCGTGGTTCATGCGGATAGTCAGCTCATCTTTTTTGAACTCCACGAAGAGATCGGGCAGCAGCTGCTCGTCGTTGCTCATATACTCCATCGCCGGCGGGTTCCTGAAGTGCTGAAGGATCTCTTTGGCATCATGCATCCGGGGGTGCTCAACGAACTTCTCGATCTGGTCGAACTGCACGATCAGCGCCCCGAGCAGAATGCTCAGCTCTTCGTCAAGTTCATAATCGTTGAGCTGGAACAGAAACGACTCCTTGTAATCCACCGCACCGACACCCTTGGGTTCAAGATAGGCAAAACGCTGACGTACCTGTTCGACTTTGTAGACATCGGTATCGCACTGCTTGGCGACCTCATTGAGATCGCCTTCAAAATAGCCCTCATCATTGATATAGAAGATGATCTGCCGGGCGATCTTCTGGGAGATGGGCGTCGGAAAAAGGGGTGCCGTGATCTGCTCATCGAGCTTTTCGTAAAGGGACTGGGTGGAGACGCTCATCCATTCGATCTCCTCGGAAGAGGCGTTGGAGACGTGGTTCTGGTACTCCATATAGGCGCGGTGGGAGGAGTCGCTTGAGCTCTCGGAGACCTCGAACCCGGACTTTATCTCCAGACACGGGTTCTCGCTGGTAGCGACCTGAAGGTGTTTGTCAAGGTCGCTGAGCGAACACTGCAGCAGCGGCAGCCAGGTCTGCATCGAAAGCCGCGGTAACTGTTTCTGCTTAAGGTTATAGTTTTGTTTCATTGTTTTATCTTCATCTGTTGATTGTCTCTCATTTATTATACGCTCTTTGCGGCATTAATGCTACAACTTTGTAGATGCTTTTTTATACAGCTGCATATTGTGTTCCAGAGGTTAAAAAAAAAGGTAGATGTACGCGTTAGGAAAGATCTTGATGGGTTTGGTTGGGGCATTGCCCGCAGCGGGGCAATCTATGTTTTAGTACTTCAGACGGATAAGACCGTTTGGCTGAATGATCTTCATCTGGCATGAAAGACGGGCTTTCGGGTTTGATTCGTTAAGCATTTTCATAACCGCTTTCTCTTTGTCTGTCATATCGCTCAGGAACTCCATTCCCGATTCGACCGATACCACGCAGGTACCGCATTCGCCGTCACGGCAGCCGAAAGGCAGGGCGCTTCCTGAGGCTTCTACGATATCCTGGATCGTTTTTCCCGGTTTGACGTTGATCGCCAGAAAGTCATTCATAATCTCTACACGTGTTGTCATTTATCTCTCTCCTTGAATTATAGTGCTGCTTGCATCTTCTGCTGCAAAAAATTTCCGTCCTGAAAAAGGACAATCTTTATGGACTTTTGCTTCCGAGCCGTTCTAATTAAACGGCTTGACCAGCATCGGCCCTTTGATAATACATTGGCAGGCAAGTCGGATCGGTGTCTGCTGGGCATACTGCTGGGCAGACTCCGCTTCTTTCTTGCTGATGGCACCCATTTCGACCAGCGTATTAAGCTCTTTCTCTTCCATATAGGTCGTGTACTTCTCTTTGTCCCATCCGTCCGGATCGACTTCGCTCTTAAAGCCTGACTCAACAAGGCTTCCGCCAAGCTCCTCGATCTTTACCGCACAGCTGCCGCACAGACCGTCTTTGCACTCGGTCGGCACCATGACGCCGTTGTCAAGGGCGACACGCAAAAGCAGATCACCCTGTTTTGCGATAACGCGCTTGTCTGCACCTTCGCCGAAACCGCAAAATATAACATTTACCATTTTTTCTCCTTCTTTTTCGCCGACAGAGCACTTATGACGATGCGCTACCGGTTATCAATACCCAAAAAGTCGATTACTCTCCTTCTCTTTGAGATTGCGAAGCGGCCTCCTGGGCCGCTTTTTTCGCGGCGCGTTCGGCCCGGTGCTCACGTAACCACCGCAGCTCCTCTTCGACCTCGTCGTAGCCGTCGACATCGCCTATCGCTTCAAGCTCGGCTTCGCGGCAGCCGTAGGTGTCGCCCTCTTCGATAAAGTGCACCTCGTAGATGCGGATGACCTGAAGCCAGTCGCCGATATGCTTGACGTACCCTTCGGCGCCCGCCGGGACCAGGATCTCATTGGGGTCGTTAAAAGGGTTGGAGCCGTCATTGCGTATCGGCTTCGTCATTCGGACACGCTGTCCTAAACGGAAAACGGGAAGTATCTCGTCCTTAGTTGAAGCTGATATCTGACTGGCTTGTGCATGCGTGAACTCCATTGCTGACCTCCTCTATATCGTTGCAGCTGCTTGAAGTGGAACAGCTTCCACACGCGCTCGGGTTGTCGTACATCGACCAGACGTCCGCTGCCGAAGGGGCATAGCCGTTCTCAAAGTTCTTGTAGACGGTGATGAGAGCGAACTTGTAATAGTCCAGCAGCTTCTCCTCGCTGCCGAAGTCATTGCCCTCTGCCTTCTCGATCATCTCGCCGTATTTTTTCAGGATATGAAAACGTTTGACATAGACCAGACGTTCGTCGTACTCAAGGTCGAAAAATTCAAAATACTCTTCCGTATCGGTCAATGACTTAAATTCCGCAAGTCTGCTCATGATTCATCCTTTGTAATGATCAGTTATCTCTTCAAATGCAATTTCCGGTCCCGGGGCAGCACCCCGAAAACGCTCCATATCGCACTAATTACTACAATTTTGTCGTAGTTGTATGCCGAAAGCCGTAAGCCCTCTTATGGCCCCGCATCCTGCGAAGCCGAAAGAGGGCTTTTAAAGGCCCATCTCGCTTTTGAGCTGTTCGGCCCAGGCACTCAACCGCGCATCGGTCAGCTCCTGCTGGTTGATGTCATCGATCGGCAGGCCGCAGAACCTGCCCGCTTTTTCCGCGTAAGAAAACTCGTAGTCGTAGCCGTCCGTCGGCCAGTGGCCGAAACCTGTCTTCGCCCCGCACTGGTGGAAGATCTCTTCCATCTTGCCCAGGGCGCTGACAAAGTGCTCGCCGTGCGTCTTCTGGTCACCGGCACCGAAAAAAGCGACCTTCTTGCCGCTCAGGTCCGGTTCGTCGTTCGCCATCTCGTAGAGCGGGTCGACCCAGTCGCGCTGCGGATCCCCCTGACCCCATGTCGACGAACCGATCAGCAGGACGTCAAATTCGTCGAACTGCGCAAGATCGTCGTAGTCCTCTTCCATATTGATCAGCTCCGCACCCTCGAAAAGTTCTTCGAGCTTCTCCGCCGCTTCCTGGGTCACACCGCCACTGCTGCCTACAAAAATACCCACACTTGCCATCTATATCTCCTTTTTTGGTTTTTTAATCGTCGCTGCCCTTGCAGGGCTTGTACTGCTCATAGACCTTGAACGACGTGTCGAGGTACTTCTGTCCCTCTTCGCAGAGCTTCTCAAGCGTACGGAAGCTGAAACGGTGGGCATCTTTGAAGTACTTGTCAACAAGGACAATGCGGCCTGCTATGATGATACAGCGGCCGAAACCTTCGTGGCTCATCTCCATGACCACGTTGCACATCACACCCGTCTGGCGCTCAAACTGAAGGGCGATCGCCTTGAAGATCATCTTGATCTCGCCGATAAGCATCTCGTCGATGTCCGCAATGATAGGGATCTGTTTAAGGTCCTCTTTGGTCTTGACGTACTTCTTGATCAGCAGCTCTTCGTCGCTCATCTTCGACCAGTTGCCGAACTGGTCCGCCGCTCTTAGCTGACGGATCAGCTCCTGTGTAAATGCATTGACTTCCATGACTTCACTCATAAAATCTCCTTTGATTTTGTATCTTGTAACCGCTTCCTGTCTGCCTGAACCTGCACTCGGCACAACGCAAACAACGCGCGGTTATGCTTCCTGCCAGCGGGCCAGACGGACGTCTTCGACGGTCTCCAGGTTCATGATGCGTTTGATCCACGGCGGCGGATTGCCGTTGACCATCGTGACCAGTTCATTCAGGATCTCTACGATCTTGCGCGGCTCCTGCACCTTCATCGGGTTGATGCCCGCACGGATCACCTTTGCTGCCGCGGTACCGCCGATGGATTCGCAGTACATGATGTTGATCCCTTTGAGCGCCTTGACCTTGAAGTCCGTCTTGTCGTCGCCGGTAAACTCGGAGGTGTCGGTCTTGATCACACCGCTCAGCTCGAACCCCTCCTTGGAGACGTTGTAGATGACAAACTCCTTGGCACCGCCGAAGTGGGCGTTGACCGTCTCCATATCTTTCGATGCAAAAGCCACTTTCATGGCATTCTCCATCGATCCTGTACTTTCAACCGAAATTTTTGTTGATTCACTCATGATCTTTGCTCTCCCTTTTGTTTGATTTCGCCGCGATCCGGGCAGAAGCCCGTTCATCTCTGCTTTGCGTCAAGGCACGTCTGCCCCTCCCGGGGCAGATGGCTCAATGACCGCTTCCGTGTTTCACCAGCCGGAGCTGATTGGCCACCTCGAAGAGGAAATAGGTGCTCCCCTCATAGAGCTGGTCGTTTTTAAGCTGGTTGCCAAGCTCTTCATAGTTCGGGAAGCCGCGGAGTATCAATCCCGTATTCTTCTGCTGCATATGCAATAATCGTTCCGCATGGAAATTGCTGATGACGAGGTCGGCCGTTTTGAAATGTTCCGCAGCGTCTTCAAGGTCGCCGACATAGACATGGTTGGCGGTGATCTTCTCCAGCACCGGGCTGTAGTTCGTCGCCACCACCGCATCGATCGTCCCGCCGACGCTCTGGAGCAGTTCGCAGATACCGATGCACATGTCGGGTTCGCCCGTCACGACGAAGTGCGACGAGCCGATGAGGAAGTGGCTGTCAAGCATGGCGTCCTGCAGCCTTCCGCGCCACCGCTTGAGCAGCGGCGCAGGTTCGATCTGGCGGATCTCCATCAGGGCCGCTACAAAATTGTCGTTGTTCTCCTGCCCCATCAGGTGGTCGAAGTGCAGATGCGTAATAGCGGGGTTCTTTTTAAGCAGCGCCTTCGCGGCGATCTCCATCGAGTCGCCGATCGTGATTACCGTCGCGCTGTCGGCGAGAGCGCGTATGTCGTCGATGCCGATGGCCCCCGTTCCCAGTTTGCCCTGCCCCTCGCTCAAAAAACCGTCGAGCGAGGTCGAGAGGTCCGGCAGCGCATAGGTCTCGAAACCGAACCCCTCGCAGAGGGCCTTGATCTTCTCGATCTCGATGGGCTGAAGGCTCACATGCGGCAGCAGCAGCAGCTTGTTCGCTTTGAGCGCCGTGGTCTCGAGCGTGTGCTGGTCGATCAGCGCCTTGGCCGTCAGCGCCCAGCCGCTCTGCATGCCCCCCTCGTAATCGGGGGTGTTGACGTAGCAGTAGGGAATCTCGATATGCGTCCCGACGCTGCGCACGTCGTCGCCCTTGGTCTCGGTCAGCCCCGTCGTGTGCAGGCCGATAATTTCGGGGTTGAGGGTCTTGTTCTTCTTGGTGATGTTCTCGATCGCCATCAAAATGGAGTAGTCCCCGCCGTCGAGTATCGCCGTGATGTCGCTGACGGAGGTGTTGTACATCGCGATGGGCTCGTTGAAGTGGCGGGTGTAGAAGACCTTGGTGTAGGAGGCGCACCCCTGCGAAGCGTGCATCAGCGGCATACAGTTGCGGATCCCCATAAAGGCCAGCGCCGCGCCCATAGGCTGGGAGTGCTTGATGGGGTTGACCTGCAGGGGTTTGTGTTCGTGTTTGCTAAGCTCTATTTCCATGGCGGCTCCTTGTTGCAGATGCTATTGCAAGAACCGTTCGAGATGAGGGTTTCAAACGGTTTTTCCGATCATTTGAAAGTGGTTTAAAGACCTGTAATATGGGAATTCTTTTGTATTAAGACATTTTCTTTTTTGAATGTTTTTTGATAGTAGTTATGTCACTTTTCTTTCTTGTGTGCTCAAGAAAGAAAACTAACGAAAAGAAAGAAGAGCAATACCCTTCGGCCAGAATGAACTGCTCGAACTTTTAACTGTCAACCCATGGCATTCCGTCACTACTGCCGGAATTAATGTCAAGACGCATAAGAGTATGAACTTCCAAGACATCATGGATAGTGTAGAAAATTCAATGTTCCGTACAATGAGGCAAAGCCGAATTGTAAAAGCGAAGGCTTTTAGATTCAAATAGATGCGTCACCACTTGGCTCTTTTTCGAAAAATCTGCAGAGCTGACTGGAACTCTCTTTTTCGCGTT
>CAZNQJ010000044.1:0-2215 GCA_964575205.1 uncultured Campylobacterales bacterium
CCAGGATGTTCACGACCGCCTTGACGATCTTGTGGCTCATCGTGATCTCTCCCAGAGAGATCACCTTGTCGCACTGTTTTAGAAACTTCTCTTCAAAACCGAATGCCCCACCGATAAAAAATTTAACTGCAATTTTATCTTCTAAAAGCTTACTAATGGCAATAGAATCGATAATTTTACCATCAGGATGCAAAGCGACAGAATATCCACCTTCCAAATGAGGTTCAAGAAGCTTCGTATATGCGCTCTGAGCGGCCTCTGCAGAGATAGTGTGTGCTTTCGTAACATCTTTGCCAAAAAGTTCAATATCGTTTATTTTTGCGAAACGTGATGACATCTTTATGAGCTCTTTGTAAAGCGGTTCGTACAGGGAACGCTCTTTTTTTGCGACTGAGATGATATCGACTGTCAACTATTCTCCTTCATAAATGGCACTGCTAATAACACGATAAGCGACATGCTCAAAAACGTCGTCAAAACGCACCCCGCCTATAGCGGCAACGGGATGTCTTGAGAGGGCTGCAAGGGCATCGAGATTCTCTTGCAGTGGTGCAGCATCTGCTTTTGTATTGGTGGCTCTATACGCACCCAATCCGATGTAGTCGAGGTCTAAACGGTTTGCCGCTTCGATCTCCTCTTTATTGTGTGTAGAAAGCCCGATCACCTTCTCGCTTCCGATGATGTTGCGGACCTTTTCGACAGCAGTATGCGCATCGGCATCAATCCTGTTCAGATCATCCTGACCCAGGTGTACCCCGTCGCAATAAGTGTGCAGTATAAAGGCATCATTAATGATCAGCGTCTTGCTCCATAATGCTCGCAATACAGCCAACTGCCGGGCGATTTGATCAATATCCCCGCTTTTGTTGCGGTACTGGATGATCTCTGCATCATATTTGTGACAGAGCGAGACAAATGCTTCCAGGCTTATCTTTTTTTTGTCAAGCGTGGACTGATCGCAGAGGGCATAGAGCTTCATATGAGCGTTCAAAAGCGTGCTGAGGCTATTTGCCCAGCATCAGTTTGAGAAGATTGCTCAATGTGTTTTTCATCTCGTTACGGTTTACGACCATATCGATCGAACCCTTTTCGAGCAGAAACTCCGCACGCTGGAACCCTTCGGGCAGATCCGATCCGATGGTCTGATTGATAACACGCTGACCCGCAAAGCCGATCAGAGCGCCGGGTTCGGCAATAATAATATCGCCCAGGGTCGCAAATGAGGCACTGACGCCGCCCATTGTCGGATCGGTCAGCAGAGAGATGTAGGGCAGTTTTGCTTTAGCGAGTTTGCCGAGGGCCGCCGATGTCTTTGACATCTGCATCAATGCAAAAGTCGACTCCTGCATACGCGCACCGCCGGAAGCGGAGACAATAATAAGTCCCTGGCGTTTTTCGATCGCACGATTAATGGCACGGACGATCTTCTCCCCTTCGACAGAACCGAGCGAACCGCCCATAAAACCGAAATCAAAAACGACCAGCTGCGTTGCGATCTTGTTGATCTCACATTCGCCGCTGATAACAGACGAGTGGCGGCCTGTCTTCTTGACGCCTTCATCAACACGTTTGACATAGGACTTCTTATCCACAAATTTTAGCGGATCGACAGGTTTAAGGTTGGCGTCGAACTCAACAAAGGTATCGGCATCTGCAAGCAGCTTGATGCGGGCATCGACGCCGAGGCGCAGGTGATAGCCGCATTTAGGGCAGACATAATTCTGGTTTTCAACCTCTTTATAGTACATCAAAGATTGGCATGACGGGCATTTGATCCAGTGCGCCGGGGCTTCACTTTTTGATGCTTGTTGTTTCGTTGAGTTTGAACTGCTAAAAAGGTCAAAAAGATTCATTCACTTGCCTCAAATAAATTAAAAATAGTAAGTATTTTAGCAAAGACATCCTTATTGTGCGATACGATCAAAATATCTTCGCTCATATAGGTGTGCAGATCTTTGCAGAGGTAAAGCCCAGCTTCGATATCGTAAGGGCGCATCTTGCCTAGAAAGACGACATACATCGCCGAGTGGGCATACGAGAGGGAGAGTGCCACGGCCCCGGGAGCACGGAATTTCAGACCGGTATCCATCAATGAACGCGCGGCTCCGGGGTGAAGCCCCGCCTTCTCGAAAAGTCCGACTTTGGAATGTCGGTTGACTGAAACCTCTTCGTACTCCTCCGGTCTGAAAAGAGAACGGCGGTAGTGTCTTTTGGC
>CAZNQJ010000044.1:2225-8398 GCA_964575205.1 uncultured Campylobacterales bacterium
AAGTTCAGGGCCGTCTCGATCGGCATGGGATCCCGGTAGTGTCTTTTGGCGGTGCGTATAAAGCAGTCGCCGTTTGCAAAATTGCAGACCATGGCGGCAACCATTCTGCCCTCACGCTGCAGTCCTATCGACGCACCGTAATAAGGAAATTTTGATTTCAGGTTATCGCTGCCGTCAATAGGGTCGATAATGACAAGGTCTTCACCTTCGCCTATATAGCCGCTCTCTTCGGAGAGTATCCGGCCAAAGGGGCTCAGGTGTTTGACGAATAGATCTTCGGCAAGCAGGTCGTAATTGATGCTGATATCACCACCTGCACCTTCGCATTGCGGCTCACAGCCGTGACTGTGTTCTGTCAGGCGGACAAGGGTTTCGACCTCCAGAACCGCTTCAAAACAGGCCGCAATGAATCTCTCCATACTTAGGGAAGAAGCGACTTGATCATCTTTCGTGCTGCTTCACGCCCGTCAAAAGCAGCATTTACAACCAGGTCCGCACCGCGGTAACAGTCACCGCCGGCATAGACACCGGCAGTCGTTGTCTCGTAGTTTTCATTGATGACCACACCGCCCCATGCATTGGTCTCGATGCCGTTTTCAGCCAAAAACGACGGCACTTCAGGATCAAAGCCCAGGGCCATGATGATAACATCAGCCTTCACTCTGAACTCGCTGCCGCTGACCTCTTCCATACGCTGGCGGCCGCTCTCGTCTTTGGCGCCGAGTACGGTTTTGACCATCTCGATACTGACTGCTTTGCCCTTCTCATCGAGTATGATCTCTTTAGGCGCCGCATAAAAGGTAAAGTTAGCACCCTCTTCGACTGCATTTTTGTACTCTTTTTGTGAACCCGGCATATTGTGCGCATCGCGGCGGTAGAGACAGGTGACCGTTTTCGCCCCTTCGCGTTTCGCGGTACGTACACAGTCCATCGCCGTATCACCGCCGCCGATAACGACAACATCTTTGTCCCTGAAATCGAAGGCTTTATCGTAACTCAACCCGAAGTTTTTGTGCTGGATCGCAGTAAGATACTGCATCGACATGTAGACGTTGCCCGCCTGCTCGCCTGCCAGCCTTGCGCCCTTGGCTTTTGTCGCGCCGAGACCAAGGAAGATCGCGTCATGTTTACTGGCGATCTCTTCAAAACTGATGTCCTTGCCCACTTCGGTGTTAACGACGATTTCCATGCCGGCATCTTTTAAAAGAGCAATACGGCGCTCGATCACTTTTTTGTCGAGCTTGAAATTGGGAATGCCGTAGGTAAGAAGACCGCCTGCGCGGTCACTTCTCTCATAAACGGTGACCGCTATTCCTGCACGCAGAAGATAGGTCGCTGCCGAGAGGCCCGCAGGGCCCGAGCCGATGATCGCCACTTTTTTATCGCTTGTGATTCCCGGAAATTTCGGTGAGAGTCCCGCTTTGAACCCCTCTTCGTTGATAAAGGTCTCGATCGAACCGATCGTGATCGCGCCGTGACCGTCATTTAGCGTACAGTCGCCTTCGCAGAGACGGTCATGCGGACAGATACGTCCCATAACTTCGGGAAACGGCGAAGGCTCATTTGAGAGCTTGAACGCAAACTCCAGATCTTTCTCGGCAACAGCCTTCAGCCATTGCGGAATATAGTTGTGAAGAGGACATTTATTCAGACAGAACGGGTCGCCGCACTGAATACAACGGTCGCTTTGCGACGAAGCCTCATCGTTGTTGAAGTGCTCATAGATCTCTTTAAAATCTTTAGTACGGTCGACAACTAAACGTTTGGACGGGTCAATACGGCCTGTTGTGAGGAAATTTCTCATATTAATCCCCTTTCTCTTGATTTAATGGTAGTTTTTTAAGGTTTTTCGGACGTACAAGCCAGAAATTTCGGATCTCGATACGGAAATATTCCAGGATCTCTTTTGCTTTCGGACTGTTTGTCTCGCCGATATACTCTTTGATCAGTCGTTTAAGGTAATGTCTTGCCTCATCGCCGTCATCGGTATCGATACGGATCGCTTCAACCAGTTCGCGGTTGACATTCTCGATAAAATCATGGTCTCTGTCATAAACAAAAGCGATACCGCCTGTCATACCGGCACCGAAGTTTCCGCCGGTCTTGCCCAGGATAACGACGATACCCCCTGTCATATACTCACAGGCATTGTCACCGGTCCCTTCAACGAAGGCCAGGGCACCCGAGTTACGGACGGCAAAGCGCTCGCCTACCGAGGCTGAGACGAAAAGTTTACCACCCGTAGCCCCGTACAGACAGGTGTTACCGCCCGCCGAGAACTCTTCACCCTGGTGTTTCGGATTGATAATGATCTTTCCGCCGCTCATCCCTTTACCGATGTAGTCGTTTGCAACACCGTCAAGGTGGATTGAGACACCCTCGATGAGGAAGGCACCGAGCGCCTGGCCGGCAATACCCTTCAGGTTGATCTTGATCGTATCCGGTTTCAGTCCCGCATCACCGTAGAACTGTGCGATCTCGCCCGAGATGCGCGCACCGAAACTGCGGTGTATATTATTGATCTCTCGCTCAATCCTAATCGGCTGGTCCGGATGTTTGATCGTATCTTTGACCGCGTCCAATACCTCCAGCTCAAACGCGTTGTCGTCAAACGGCTCGTTGAACGGCACCTGGCAGGTGTTAACGCCCTCTTCCTGATGCAGCACTGCCGAGAAATCGAACTTCCGGGCAAACGCGTCATCGACCACTTTCAGGAGATCGGAGCGCCCTATCAGCTCTTCCATCGTCTTGTAGCCGAGTTTTGCCATGATAGCGCGCACATCTTCTGCAAGGAATGTAAAGTAGTTGATGATCTGATCTACCGTACCGGTAAAGAACTCTTTACGGAGTCTCTCATTTTGTGTCGCGATACCGACAGAACACTTATTCAGGTGACAGACACGCAGCATTTTACAGCCGACGATGCTGAGTACCCCGGTACCGAATCCATAGGACTCGGCGCCCAGAAGTGCCGCTTTTACAACATCCAGTCCTGACTTCAGACCGCCGTCCGTCTGAACCTCCACCAGAGAACGCAGGTTGTTCGCTTTGAGCGCGTTATGCGCTTCTGTAAGACCGAGTTCCCACGGGTTACCCGCAAATTTGATCGATGTCAATGGAGCGGCACCCGTACCGCCGTCGCCGCCGGAGATAATGATCTTGTCGGCGTACGCTTTTGCAACACCGGCTGCGATCGTACCGACTCCTGCTGTCGAGACCAGTTTCACCGCGATCTTGGCCGCAGGATTAACCTGCTTAAGATCAAAGATCAGCTGCGCGAGATCTTCGATGGAGTAGATATCGTGGTGCGGCGGAGGCGAGATCAATGTCACACCCGGAACCGTATGGCGAAGACGCGCAATCAGCCCCGTTACTTTATCGCCCGGCAGCTGTCCGCCTTCACCCGGTTTTGCACCCTGCGCCACTTTGATCTGGATCTCTTCGGCAGAACGGAGATACGCCGGAGTAACGCCGAAACGTCCCGAAGCCACCTGTTTGATCTTGGAGACCCGGTTCGTGTTGTAGCGCGCGACATCTTCACCGCCTTCGCCCGAGTTTGACTGCGCGCCGATCGTATTCATCGCCACGGCGATCGCCTCGTGTGCCTCCGGAGAGATGGAACCAAGGCTCATCGCCGCTGACGCGAAACGTTTAAAGATCGCCTCTTTAGGCTCGACCTCGGAGATATCGATCGCCTGACGGTCAGATTTGAACTCCATGAAGTCACGGATAAAACGCAGACCCCGATTGGCAATGAGCTCACGAAGTTTCGCGTAGTCTTTTTGGGTACCCGACTTGCTGACAGCGTGAATAGCATGAATGGTATCCGGACCGAAGTCATGGTACTCCTGACCGTTGTAAAACTTGTAGAACCCGCCGATATTAAGAGGGAAGATCGAATTGAAACCCTTATCGGAAAAAGCGCTTTCATGCGCTTTTTGAAGGCGTTCATCAATATCGTCGTAGCTGAGACCCGGAATAAGGCAGTGCGAATCGGTGAAACAGTCCGCGACGATCTCCCGGCTCAGACCCATAACGTCAAACAGTCCTGAATTACGGTACGAAGCGATCGTTGCGATACCCATCTTCGACATGATCTTCAAGAGGCCGGCGTTCAGGGCCGAATGAACATTTTTCATCGCCTCGGAGCAGCTTATGTCAAGGTTTTTTGCCTGGTTTACCTTGCTGATAACGGACGCAAAAAGCAGACTCGGATAGACCGCACTTGCACCGTAAGCGATCAGCGTTGCTGCCGAGTGGGAATCAACCACTTCGCTGGTATCGGCAATGATCGAGACAAGATGGCGTACCTTTGCCTTGAGCAGTTTACGGTTCAGACGGCCGACAGCGAGCAGCATCGGAATGGTGCGCATCTCTTTTGAAAAACCGTTATCGCTGAGGATGACGATTCGGACACCCTCTTCCTTTACCGCAGTGACCACTTCATTCACAAGTGTCTCCAGAGAGGCTTTCAAACCGCTCTTATAGGCGGTGGAGAAGGTCTTGGACTTGTAAAAGTCTTCATAGCGCGGCGAGTTTACATCACCGTAGGACTTCAGTACTTCCAGCTTCTCAAAGGTGATGATAGGTGAGATCGCTTTCAGACGGTGAGCGTGCGAAGGGAGCTCATTAAGAATATTGTGGATCTCGCCAAACCCGGTGTTAAGACTCATCACCACTTTCTCACGGATCGGGTCGATCGGCGGGTTGGTCACCTGCGCAAACTTCTGTTTGAAAAAATCGGAGAAAGAGCGCTGTTTTTCGCTGAATGCCGCCAGCGGCGTATCATCGCCCATTGAACCGACGGCCTCTTTCCCATCAGTGATCATCGACTCCAGCACCTGCTCAACGACCTCTTGCGTAATATTGTAATAACGCTGGCGCTGCGTAATATCGGCTTCGAATTCGCAGTTCATTGTATATTGGTTATCAACATGCTCCTGAAGATAGACCATGCGCTCGTTCAGCCACTGCATATATGGGTTTGCCGATTTCAGGTAGTTGTTAATATCGGCATCTTTAAGCACTTTTCCATATTTCAGGTCAAGCCCGATCATCTGCCCCGACTGAAGACGTCCGCGCTCTTTGATCTGGTCATGGTCGATATCGACAACACCGTATTCCGAAGCGATCAGAAGCGTGTCATCGTGGGTGATGATGTACTTCGACGGGCGGAGTCCGTTACGATCAAGAACACAGCCGATATATCGGCCGTCCGTCAGTGAAAAGGCCGCCGGACCGTCCCATGCTTCAAATACCGTTGACTGGTACTCATAAAAGGCACGAAGTTCCGGATCCATATGCGGTGCATTCTGCCAGGGAGCCGGTATGACCGCACGCGCCGCTTTAAAGAAGTCCATGCCGTTTGCGATAAGGAACTCAAAGAAGTTGTCGGCAGAAGCACTGTCGGAAGAGCCCAGTTGAAGAATCGGCAGTATGCGCGCGATCTCCTCGTCGGTAAAGATCTCGCTTTTGACCGATTCTGATTTGACGTGAACGTTAAAGCGGTTGGCTTCAACCGAGTTGATCTCGCCGTTGTGCGCAATAGCACGGAAAGGCTGAGCAAGACGCCATTCGGGAAGGGTGTTCGTCGAGAAACGCTGGTGAAAGAGCGAAAAAGAGATCTTGAAACGTTCGTCCTGCAGGTCTTTATAAAACTCTTTGATGTGCGTCGGCATCACAAGACCCTTATAGGAGATGACATTGGATGACATCGAAGCGATATAGAAATCTCTATCGGCGACCAGTTTATGTTCTGTCTCTTTGCGCGAAAGATAAAGCAGGGCATCAAAACGCTTGTTTGCGATAATCGAGTGGGCCGTAATAAAGACCTGAACGATATGCGGCAGAGAGGCAAGCGCCTGGTCGCCAAGGGCGTTGGTGTCTACCGGAACATCACGGCGGAAAAGCACTTTAAGGTCATTGGCATCACAGACCTCTTCCAGGACGTCCAGATTTTTTTTATCTTTGGTAAATATTGTAGCAACGGCAAACTGCTCAGGCAGTTCAACACCCGCCGCTTTGGTGACGTGGCGCATAAATTCGGTAGGCATGGAGAGCAGAAGCCCGCTGCCGTCGCCGGTTTTTCCGTCTGCTGCGACCGCACCGCGGTGCATCATACGTTCAAGTGCAGTAATCGCATTTTCGAGTGTTTCATGAGAAGCACGGTTTTT
>CAZNQJ010000045.1:0-8179 GCA_964575205.1 uncultured Campylobacterales bacterium
CTGCGGCAGCTCATGGTCGATAAACGCTTCGCCCAGGTGTCGGATATCCAAAAAAACCTCGCCGCCTCTTTCTATCTCGTCGGCGATGGCACGCGAAAGGGCATCGCGGGGCTGCAGTTCGTCCGTAAAACGCTCGCCTTCGGCATTGAGAAGATGACCGCCCGCACCGCGGGCGGATTCCGAGATAAGGATAGACGAGTTTTTAAGGCCGGTCGGATGGAACTGGACAAACTCCATGTCGCTGAGTTTGGCACCCGCACGGATCGCTGCGGCCAGACCGTCGCCGGTAGAGCCCGCAGCGTTAGTCGAGTGTTTCTGGTAGATTCGGCTGTAGCCGCCTGTCGCCATAATGACACTCTTCGCTCTGAACTCTTCGACCTCGCCTGTTCTGATGTTAAGTGCCGTTGCGCCGCAGACCGTCACTCTGCCCTTCTCATCTTCCGCACGGATAAGGTTGAGCAGAAAGTATTCGTTGTAAAAGGTGATCCCCTCTTTGAGACAGGCATCATATAGCGAATGGAGGATCTTCAGACCGGTGTAGTCCTGGGCATAACATGCACGTACCGCAGAGGCACCGCCCAGACGGCGCTGGGCGATCTTTTTCTCCTGCGTCCGCGAGAAGGGAACACCGATCCGGTCAAGCCATGCCACCGCTTCGACACCCTCCCGGCAAAGTTTCCCGATCGCCTCCTCGGAGCCAAGACCCTGGGCCGATTTAAGGGTATCGGCGATATGCTGTTCGACACTGTCACCTTCGCCTATCGCGGCATTGATGCCCCCTTGCGCCATCGAGGTCTGCGAACGGGTCGGGTAGCTTTTGCCCAATACCGCGACTGCCGCGCCCTGCTCTTTGGCACTCAGTGCGGCCACCATCCCGGCACCGCCGCTGCCGATCACTAATACATCTACCATTAATGGTCCTTTGGCTTTTTGCGCCATTCTACTTTAGAGTCCGTTAGAACTGGCTGTTGTTTTTTACGGGCTTTAGGCTTTAAAGGGAGCGCTAAAACCGTACCTATTTCGCAAGTGCAATTTAGAGTCCTTATAAAAACAATGTTGGCTCTGTCGCGCAGATACCGTCGATAAATTTCTTGAAAACGCTGTTTATAGAGGTTTCAAATGCTAAAATGGCGCTATGAATCCTATATTGCTCTCTGTTTTAAGCATCTATCTATTTATCGCTATCGGCTACATTGCCAAACGTACCTTTAAAGAGCAGATCCACGACCGGACCATTACCCTTCTGTCAGTCTACTTCCTTCAGATCTTTTTAACCTTCTGGGGGCTTTTAAAACGTCCTATTGACACCGCTCTCGTCTATGCGCCTGTCATCTATTTTCTTGTGGTCATGCTGGCCTTGGCCTTGAGCATATTTGTCGCACGGGCGCTCTTCACCGATGCAAAAGAGCGTTCCATCGCGACGGTCGCCGCATTGATCGGCAATACGGGGAACCTGGGCATTCCCCTGGGTATCGCTATTTTCGGTGAAGAGAGCATCCCCTATACGACGATCATCAATCTGGTCAACGTCTTTTTCGTCTATATCGTTGGCGTCTATTTCTACTCCCGCGGCAGTTTCGATGTCAGGACCTCTTTCATCAACATCCTGAAGATCCCGATCATCTGGGCGGCGTTTATCGCAATTGCACTGAACCTCTACGGCTATCAGCCCTCGGAAGTGGTTGACAAGGGGCTGCAGATGGGGGCCTACGCCTCCATGGTGATGCAGCTGGTCCTTTTCGGCATCTATCTTTATGATGTCAAGATCACGACCATCAACCGCCTGCTGATCGGCTGGGTCAGCAGCGTAAAGTTCATCCTTCTGCCGATTATTACCTTTGCGGTGCTCTCGCAGATCGAGATGGACGCGATGGTCAAAGGGATCCTGTTTATGGAGCTTATCATGCCGCTGGCCGTCGCCAATGTCAACCTCGGCTCCCTGTATAACTGTAGGCCGAAAGATATCACCGCCCTGGTCTTTTTAACCTCGGTGATGTTTCTGGGGGTCGTCTTTATTGCAATGGAGGTTATTAAATGGTTATAGAGTTATCAGATCAAAGTTATGTTGAACTGGTTGAAAGCAGCGACAAGGCGCTCTTTATCGACTTCTACTCGCCGATGTGCGGCCCCTGCCAGGAGGTCCTTGCCAAACTGCCGCATCTGGACAACTACTTCAACGGCGAGGCGGTCATCGCCAAAGTCGATGTGACACAGAACCCCAAACTGGCACAGAAATACCAGATACAGAGCGTCCCGTTTTGTGTGAGCATCGGGGCAAAAGACAAGATGATCAAGGATTATGAGCTGGGCGGGGCTTCGGTCGACCGTTACATCAGGATGATCAAAAAAGCGCAGGGGAAAGGCTTTTTTTCACGGCTGTTTGGGAATTAACATAATTTTTAAATCTATTTTCGCAGATACACTCCCTTTTTTAAGACCTTCCGCTAATTTGTTTATCTCTCAATTTCTATACCTGTATCCGGGACGGCATTCTGCTTGACATCGCGTTTACTTTGGAGTAAACTTAATAATTATGGTCTCTTGTCATGATGGATGGCCTTCCATATTAAACATCCAAAAACAGTGCACAAGGCTACACAAAAGCGAAAGAATAAACTGTTCCCACACTTAATTTATTGAGAAGGTTTTCAAAATGAAAAAAGACAATCTGAACCCTCAAGAACAACCATCCAAAAAACCTGAATATAACGAAGAAAGTGGAATCAGTCGGCGCAATTTTTTAAAAAGCATTAAAGGTGCCGGTTTGATGACCGCGGGTACCGTGATAGCAGGCGTCGGTGCTTTAGGCTCCGATGCCCCGTCGGAGAGTATAAAAGATAGAACCGTCGGTCCCGAAGCAGGCGTCGTAGAACTGAAAGTAAACGGCGTTATCAAAGAGATCACTGTTGAGCCTCGTGAAACCCTCGCAGACGCCCTCAGAGACCACCTCCATCTTACCGGGACCAAAGTGGCCTGCAACCGCGGCTCCTGTTCATCCTGCACCGTCCTGCTCGATGGAGTGCCGGTAAACTCCTGCATGATGTTGGCCCTTGACGCCGTCGGCAGAGAGGTAAGCACCATAGAAAGCCTTGCCAAAAACGGCGAACTGCATCCTCTGCAGCAGGCATTTATCGACCATGATGCCTCCCAGTGCGGTTTCTGCACGCCGGGCATGCTGATGAGCTGTGCACATCTTCTTCAGACGAATCCGCATCCCACCCTCTCTGAGGTGAAAAATGCGATCAGCGGCAACCTCTGCCGCTGCGGTACCCACCCGCATATCTTCAAGGCGGTGCTGGAAGTGGCCGACAAGCAGAAAAGGAAGTAAATATGGATATGCAACGTATCGAAAGGGCCTTGGAAAAACTCAAGAGAGCAGTCGGCATCGGGATGAAGCGTGTTACGATGCCCCACGGTATACCCGGTCACAACCTGACGCAGATAGAGCGGGAGGTACCCCAAGAGGAGCCGCCGGCATGGCCGACCAACGATAAGCTCAGCGTTGTCGGAAAAAATGTGAAACGGATCGATGCCCACGCCAAGGTGACCGGCAGCGCCAAATACACGGCCGATATCCGGCTGCCGGGAATGCTTTTTGGCAAGATGCTCTGCTCTCACCATCCCCATGTAAGGATCAGATCCGTCGACACAACTGCCGCGGAACGCCTTCCCGGCGTCGCTGCCGTCCATCTCTTCGGCATGACCGATTCCAAGGACGACGGGGGGCAAGGAGAGTACCCGGAGATCACGTTCGCCGGCCAGCCGATCGCGGGCGTGGCGGCGCAGAGCCTGCAGATCGCCGAGGAAGCCGTGAAACTGATCAGGGTGGAGTATAAGAAGTTGCCCTTTGTCGTCGATCTCGAGGAGGCACAGAAACCCGGCGCACCAGCCGTCATTGCAATAGAAGCCAAAGAGGGAAATAACCTTCTCGGTCCCTGGTACAGTAAACCCAGAGGCAACATAAAAACAGGATTTTCCGAGGCGGATCTCATTATCGAGCGGACCTACAAGACACAGGTGCAGCACCACTGCTGTCTCGAGACCCACGGCGTCGTCGTGGACTACAGAAACGACGGCGTCACGATCTACGCCTCGACCCAAAGCACCAAAAACGTCCGCGACGAGTTCGCCAAGGCCTTCGGCCTCCCCGCCAACAGGGTGCGGGTCATCTGCGAATTCATGGGCGGCGGGTTCGGCTCCAAGATAAAACCCGGCCCTAGCGCCGTGATGGCAGGCTTCCTCTCCAGGAAAACGGGTCGGCCGGTCTCGCTGATGCTTGATCGCAGGGAGGAGTTCCTCTCCGCCGGAAACAGGCCGAATTCCCTCCAGCATCTGAAGATCGGAGCCAGAAAAGACGGCACCCTGACCGCCGTCGAACTCCACTCCAGAGGCACCGCCGGCGTCGCCTCGGACTCCGGTGTGGGCCATGTCGCCAGGAGCCTCTACCGCTGTCCCAACTTCTACTCCGAACACTACACCGTATTGACCAATGCCGGCCCCTCTACCCCCTTCAGGGCCCCCGGCAACGTGCAGGGGTGTTTTGCCGTAGAGCAGCTGATGGACGAACTGGCCGAAAAGCTGGAACTCGACCCTCTCGAACTGCGTGATCGCTGCGATAAGAGCGAGACAAGACGTCTTGAGCGCCTACGTGGTGCCGAGATGTTCGGCTGGTCCAGACGAAGAGCAGCCGGTTCCGACACCGTGATCGTAAAAAAAGGGTTAGGAATGGCCCAGGCGCTTTGGCCGAAATTTCTCGACCTTGATTCGAGCGCAGAGGTCCTGCTCTTAAAAGACGGCGGGATCGAGGTACGGTCGGGGGTCCAGGACATCGGTACCGGCACCAAGACGGTCCTCGCCCAAGTGGTGGCCGAAGAGCTTGGCCTCCAGCCCGAAGCGATCACCGTGCGCATCGGCGACACCCTCTTTCCCGACGGCCCGACTTCCGAAGGGAGTAAGGTCACCGGCTCGATCACCCCGGCAGCGAGAAACGCGGCCTATAAGGCGAAACGCCAGCTCTTCGAGCAGGTCGCCGAAACCCTGGGTGCGGAAGCCTCTGAACTCGTAGCGGCAGAGGGCCGCATCTTCTCCAAGAATGAACCCTCGAAGAAGATTGCTTTCCAAGAGGCGCTGAAGATGATGAAGCGCGCCCGAATCAGCGCTACTGCCACCCGTTCGGAGAACTACGAAGGAAAACCCGTCAGCGAAGATCTTGGCGCCGTTCAGTTCGCTGAAGTGAGTGTTGACACCGAAACGGGGATCGTCAACGTCGAAAGGATCGTCACGGTGAACAGCTGCGGAAGACCGATCAACATCGCTCAGATCGAAAGCCAGATCGAAGGCGCCGTGATTCAGGGGGTCTCCTACGCACTCTACGAGAACCGGGTCATGGACGCCGCAACAGGCCACCAGATGAATGCCAACCTTCAGCAGTATCAACTCCCCTTTTCGATGGAGATCCCCGAAATCGAAATCGTCCTGATCGAAAGCTACGATGCGGCCACCTCCACCGATGCCGTAGGGATCGGGGAGCCTCCGATTATCGCGACGGCGCCGGCCATTGCCAATGCGGTCTATAATGCTATCGGCGTGCGCATTTACGAGCTGCCCATAACACCGGACAAAGTGCTCAAAGCCTTGAACAAAATATAAGCACCAGACAGGGAGTCGATCAACATGAACAAATTTAGCTGGTACGATGCCAAAACCGTTGAGGAAGCGCTGACTCAGGCCAACACTACCGCATCGGAAGCCCTGCAGCCCGGAGCTTCCGAAAACACCGCTATTTTCAAATGCGGGGGGAGCGATCTACTTGACTTGATGAAAGAGGGGCTGTTAAAGCCTCATAAGATCGTCAACATCAGAAATATAACGGGACTTGACCGCATCGCCTATGACAGAAGAAAAGGGCTGAGGATCGGAGCCAATGCCACACTGTCGCAAATAGCATCTGAAAGTGTTGTCAAAGAGAATTATCTAGCCCTGCACCAGGCTGTTGCTCATGCGGCTACGCCCCAGATAAGGAATATAGCAAGCCTGGGCGGTAACCTGGCCCAAAGAACCCGTTGCTGGTATTTTCGTTCCATCGACCACAAATGCCTGAGAAAAGGCGGAAGCAGCTGCTTTGCCAGAAACGGCGAAAATGAATATCACGCGATCATGGAAAACGGACTCTGCGTCAGTGTGCACGCTTCATCGGTGGCGACTGCCCTGATGGCTTTTGATGCACGGGTGGAAATCACCGGCTCCAAAGGCCGTAAAAAAGAGGTACCGATGGATAAATTCTTCGTATTGCCGGAGGATGACCTCAGCAGGGAGTCCATACTCAACTCCAACGAGCTGATCACCGCGGTGATCATTCCGCCCGTCACCGCCAATACGCGAAGCTGCTACATCAAACAAGGGGTAAAGGCGTCCCATGACTGGCCTTTGGCGGACGCAGCCGTCGTTCTGGAACTCTCCGGTACGGCCTGCAAAAATGCCATCGTCGTATTGGGCGCTGCCGCGCCTGTACCCCTGAAATCAGATGCCGCTTCACAAGCACTGAGCGGACGGCTGATCAATGAAGAGACAGCTGCCGCAGCGGGTGAAGCCTCAATGCAAGGCGCAACGCCCCTGTCAAAAAATGCGTACAAGATCCCTCTGTTTAAAGCGGTTGTCAAACGCGCCGTTCTGGGATGCCTTTGATCATGGCAAAGCGCGGTACCGGAGTGTGGCGGTTTTTGAGAGCAAAAGACCCCTGCGGTCTGTTCAATGACCCCGACACGATCTGCTTTCAACCCCGGAGAGATGATGAAAGAGATGCGTAACATACTTGCCGCTTTTGACAGGCTTCTGCTTTCAGGAGAGTACGGGGTGCTTGCCTCTGTCGTGCAGACTTCTGGTTCCACCTACCGCCGCCCCGGGGCAAGGGCCCTGATCCTGCCCGACAATAGTATCATCGGCCTTATCGGCGGGTGCCTTGAGAGTGCTCTACTTAAAGAAGCGCTCAGCGTCCTCGAATCCGGCCTGCCCAAACGGCTTCATTACGAGAAGTGTTCCGAGACCGACTTGATCTGGAGCCTCGGTTCCGAAAATGCCGGTACCGTCGACGTACTGCTAGAGCGCGTCGGCAGTGGCGATCCTGGACCTCTGAAGTTCATCGGCGGCTGCATAGAGCAGCGCTGCTGCGGCGTATTGGCGACTGTGGTCCGCACCGAACAAAACAATACCTCGCTCTTGGGAGCAAGGTGGATGCGGTATATCGGCGGATCGGCAGAGATGACAAAAGGGTGGGAACCGCCCGCATCTTTGCCCGCAGAGAGCGGCCGTCTGCCGGCCGATGAAAAAAGCCGCCTGCTTTACGAGGATTCGACGGAGATTCTCCTGGAACAGATTGCACCGCCCAATCGCCTTGTCATCTTCGGCGACGGTGCCGATGTGGTTCCCGTCACCCGCTTCGCGTCGGGACTCGGCTGGTCTGTCGAGGTCATCGGGCGCGACGCCACTCGGTCACGCCCCTTTCATGGAACTTGCGGTATCGAGGTGTGGGCCCCCGAAGAGGCCGCGAAAAAAATAGTGGCTGATGAGGGTACCGCCGTTCTTCTAATGACGCACAACTTCAATGACGACTGCGGCCTGTTGCGGTTTCTTCTCCCCTCTGCAGCCCGTTACGTTGGCGTTATTGGTCCCAAACGCCGCCTGGACAAGCTCTTGGAATGCCTTCACAACAGTGGGTATACTCCCTCAGCGTATGAGCTCAGCCGTCTCTACGGACCGGCTGGATTCGATATCGGTGCGGAGACGCCCGAAGAGATCGCCCTCTCCATCATAAGTGAGATCCAAGCCGTCCTGAACGGTCGCTATGGCAACCCCCTGAGGGAGAAAGAGAGACCGATACATGGACAGGAACAATGAACAAGGTTGCAGCGATCATCCTTGCAGCCGGCGGCTCAAGCCGCATGGGCCGTCCGAAACAGTTGCTCAAAACCGATGGCGTGAGCTTTGTCAGAAGAACGGCCGAAACAGCACTTGCATCGCAATGTTATCGCGTTTTCGTCGTTGTCGGTGCGCAAAGCGATGCCGTCAGAGAGGAGCTTGAGGGGCTCGATCTCACAATCGTTACAAATACCCTTTGGCATTCCGGGATGGGGAGCTCCATCCGCACCGGAATGCAGGCTCTCAAATCTGATCGCCACACCTA
>CAZNQJ010000046.1:0-7966 GCA_964575205.1 uncultured Campylobacterales bacterium
AGACAACGGCCAGATCATCCCGATCGGCGAATGGGTGCTACGCACTGCGGTCAGACAGATGAAAGCGTGGATAGAGAGCGGACTGCCGCCGATGGTGATCGCGGTCAACCTCTCCGCAGTGCAGTTCCACCAGTCCGGACTTACGGAACTGGTCACGCGTATCCTCGACGAAGAAGAGCTGCCGCACGAATACCTGGAACTGGAGCTGACTGAAGCGGTTGCCATGAAAGACCCGCGGGCCGCAGTTGCCGTTATGGATGATCTCTTTGCACAGGGCGTCCGTATGTCCATCGACGATTTCGGTACCGGCTACTCATCGCTGAGCTACCTGAAGCGGTTTAAAGTGTACAAACTGAAGATCGACCAGTCCTTCGTTCGCGACATCACTCATGACCCCGAAGACAAGGCCATCGTCAGCGCCATCATCACCATGGCTACCGAACTCGGCATGCACACCATCGCCGAGGGGGTCGAGACCAGCGAGCAGCTGGCATTTCTGCGCCTGAAAGGGTGCGACGAGGTTCAGGGGTATTATTTCAGCAAACCGCTTCCTTCGGAACAGTTTGCGGCTTTTGTCAAAGAGTCCCTGCGCTTGAGCCTGTAATCTGGTGCGGTTTGCAATGCAATGCAGGAAAAGGAGATATGCTGCTTCTGATTTGCTTAATGCATCGTGATATCCCAGACGCTGACGACGTTGCGGCCTGATTTTTTCGAAACGTAAAGCGCTTCGTCCGCTCTTATAATCGCATCATCGACAGAACTGTCGGCTTCCAAGGCAGCGAGCCCGAATGAGGCGGTGACGGAGATGGCAATATCACCTTCATTGACAACAATACAGTGCGACAGCGCCTCGCGTAGTCGTTCAATAATTATGTATGCCGTATGGATATCCGTACCGGCTATACAGAGGAGGAACTCTTCGCCTCCGTAGCGGTAGATTTTATCGTAGGGGCGCGTATGTTTCAGAATGAACTCTGCCACCCCCGAGAGTACCTTGTCACCTATCGGATGGCCGTGATCATCGTTAATATTTTTAAAGAGGTCGATATCCATCAGCGCAATCGTAATGTTCTGAGTATGCCGTTTGACCAGTTCGTGCATGTAGCGCAGCTCGCTCAGCATGCTGACACGATTTCGCAGACCTGTCAGCGGGTCCCGTTTGTAGAGATTCTCTTCGATCTCAAATTTGAGCGTATTGATATTGAGCCGCAGCCGTTCGATGGTGTTGGCAAATCTGTCATAGTCCGTTGGCGAAATAGTCTCATTGTTAGACGATGCCGTAAGCAGTTTGTTCGCCAGTTGATGCATACGCATATGTTCTGTTTCAATAGAGAGGTAACTCGGATGGTCGTGCAGTTCTTGGGCAGACATCGAATAGAACCACTGCCCGAACCGGCACTGCCGATGCGAGTCATCGCTGAACTCACGCGGGTCATGCTTGAGTTGACAGACGATGGAACGTATCAGCTCCTTGTACCATAGATCATGGTTGTGTACAGCCTGATCCAGCTCACTTAAGGTCGACTGCAGCATCTCTCGGCTCACTTTGATCATATGATACCTCTCTCAATATTCTTGTTAGAGTATAGCATAGTTAGGGTTCTCTGTTTAACGTTATTATTCAAATTTGGTTACTTTGTATTTAGTACGGCTCTTTGATAAAGAGAGAACCAGTATCGGTTATTGAATAAATGCAGCCTCTTTTTCTCAGTTGTCACTACTGTTCTGTTTGAATAAGCAGGTATTTATTGGCATAAAGTACGTAAGCATGCCTAACATTACAACGCACTCTAATCTTGATTTGGCCATAATCGCATCAAAATTCCACGGGCAGAGAAACATGAAAAAGATCATTGTCATCGGAGCCGGCTACGGCGGTCTCCGTGCGGTCGAACACCTCGCCGGTATCGACGGCCTGCAGATCACGCTGATCGACAGACACCCCTACCACTACCTTCAGACGGAGGCCTACGGCTACATCGCCGGCCGTTTCGACCTGCATGACGTGGCGATCGATCTTAAAAACTGGTGTTACGGCTTTAAAAAGTGGGTGGAGTTCGTCCATGACGAGGTGACCCTGGTCGATTTCGAGGCCAAACGTGTTCACTTCGACGACAGGGTACTTCACTACGACTACGTCATCATGGCTATCGGGGCGGAGACCAACTTCTTCTCCTTCATCGAAGGGCTTCGCGAAAACAGCCACGGGGTCAAGAAGCTCCAGCGCGCCTTCACCTTTCGGACCGCCTTTGAAAGACTCCTCTACAGCAAGGTCGAACACCCTTCGGGCGAAGTAAAAGGGACGCTCAACATCGCCATCGGCGGGGCCGGCCTCAGCGGGGTCGAGATCGCCGCCGAGATGGCCGACGTCATCACAAAGCACACCAAGAGCATCGGCGAATCGGCCCGGGAGATCAGGATTCACCTTATCGACGCCGCCCCGACCATCCTGCCGGGTATGAGCGACTTCATCGTCACCAATACCCGCGCGCGGCTCGAAGCGCTCGGCATCAACATCATGACCGACGCCTTCATCCAGAGCGTTGACAGCACGACCATCCGTTTCAAAGACGGCAAAAGCCTCAAGTACTTTTTCATGATCTTTACCGGGGGCATCAAGGTCCCCTCCTTCGCTCTCTCCCGCGAGGTCGAAAAAAACCGCATCAACCAGTTCATCGTCGACGCCCATCTGCGCATTCCGGACGAGCCCGAGGTCTTTGCCGTCGGCGACTGTGTCGAGATCCGCGATGCCAAAGGCCATCTCCTGCCGCCGACCGCCCAGACGGCGGAGCGCAGCGCCGAATATGCCGCTTATGCCATCAGGCAGAGCCTTCAGCATCTGCCGCTCAAGCCCTTTGACGCCTCCATCGACGGGGTTTTCGTCGCACTGGGCGGCAACTACGCCGTGGGCGAGCTCTTCAGGGTCATCAAGGTCAAAGGCTACAGCGCATACCTGCTTAAAAAGCTGATCACCTACACCTACCACCTCGGGCTCAAACTGCGGGTCAATACCGGCTTTAAAAAACGCACCAGACCATTTGACTGTCAAGCCTGAAACGCATCCAGAGGCTGGTCACTATGGCGAAACTAAATCCGGAAGACTTCTCATAATAGAGGCACCTCTGCTAAGGTTCAATCTGTTATGCTCTCTCTAAAAAACAGCGATGATAATGGGTAAAAGGAGATAGATGCAGCTTGATCTGACCCGGGGCAATATCAGAGACCATATGAAGACCCTGGCCATTCCGGCGACCGTCGGTTTTCTCTTTCATACCCTTTACAATGTCACCGATACCTTTTTTGCCGGCCAGATCTCCACGCAGGCCCTCGCGGCACTTTCGCTCTCCTTCCCCGTTTTTTTCATGGTGATCGCCGTTGCCGCCGGGATGAGCGAGGCGCTGACCGCACTTGTCGGCAACGCCCTCGGCGAGAACGATAAGCCCAGAGCCGCCCATTATGCTCAGAACGGGCTGCTCTACGGAGTGCTGCTCTCCGTCGTCTTGACCCTTGCCGGCATGGCCGCCGTGCCGGTGCTGATGCATCAGCTGGGCGCGGAGGGAAGCTATTTTGAGCAGGCCGTCGGCTACACCGGTACCATCGTCATGGGAACCGTTCTCTTTGTCTTCACCTTTTTCACCAACGCCCTGCTCAACTCGGGCGGCGACATGGTCTCCTTTCGCAATATTCTGATCGTCTCCTTCTTTTTGAACATCGGACTGGATTACTACTTTGTCACCTCGGGGTTCGGGGTCACGGGTATCGCCTATGCCACCCTCATCACCGAGGCCCTGAGCATGGTCTACCTCTTCTACCGCCTTCGCCGTACCACCCTGCTCAACGGCCTGCGCAGCTTCAAGCTAGACCTTCCGCTGTTCTGGAACATCACGACCCAGGGCATTCCGCCGAGCGCCAACATGGTCTTCATGGCCGTCGGGGTCTATATCATCACCTACTACGCCTCCCCTTACGGCGAAAGCGTCGTTGCGGCACTGGGCATCGGCATGCGTATCGAGCAGATCGCACTGATGCCGGCCGTCGGCATCAACATGGCGGTGCTCTCCATCGTTTCGCAAAACAGCGGGGCAAAACGTTACGAACGCGCCGAAGAGGCCGTAAAGGTCGGGCTGATCAGCGGGATCTATATCTCCCTTATCGGTGCGGCCGCCCTGGTTTTCGGCGGCGGCTACCTGATGGGGCTCTTCTCCGATGATCCCCGGGTCATCGCGGAGGGGGTGCTCTACCTTTATGTCGAAGCAGCCATCATCTTCCCCTTTGTCGTCATCTTCATCTATGTCGCTCTGCTGCAGGGGATCAAGCGGCCGAAGTTCATCTTCTACCTTGCCCTCGCCCGGCAGATCGTCCTGCCGCTGCTGCTGCTGGAAGCCATTTCGCACTTCTTCCACGCGGCACTGGCCGTCTGGGTCGCGGTCGGCGTGATCGTCACCCTCTCCTCCGTCGTTGTCTGGTGGTACGGCCGCAGAGAGCTGACGCTGATAAAGCAGACAAACGGTCTATTTTTACGCTAAAGTACCACTCCTGATTTTCGCAAAAGAGAGCCGATGCATTTTCACCGCGTTCATATCGAAGTAACCAATATCTGCGGGCTGGCCTGCAGCTTCTGTCCGCCCAAACTGAGCCCTTCAAAAACGATGCCGCTCCCCTTTTTCGACAAGGTGGTGACGCAGCTGCGCGGCTACACCAGAGAGCTGGCCTTCCATGTGATGGGCGACCCGCTGACCCTCTCCAACCTTGACGACTACCTCGCCGTTGCCCACCGTGAAGGCTTTGAGGTAGCGCTGACCACCAGCGGCTACTACCTGAAAAAGAGCTCTTTTGAGACCCTCTTCCACCCCGCCGTGCGACAGCTCAACATCTCGCTCAACAGCTACAACAAGAACAGCCTCAACCTCACCTTTGACGACTACATGGACGCCGTACTGGACATCTGCGCCGAAAAGCTGGCCCGACACCCGAAGCCCTTTATCAACCTGCGGCTCTGGAACTTCGACGAGGCCTGCAGTGAAGCGGCCTTCAACACGATGCTCTTCGAACGCCTCTCGCTCTTCTTCGAGATGCCGATCGATCTTGAAGCCCTCTATGCCGAACGCCCCCGGTCGCTGCGGCTTGCCTCCAAGGTGCTGCTCCATTTCGACAGCTATTTCGAATGGCCTTCGCTGAACTCCTCGCATGACAGCGACGGCACCTGCTACGGCCTCCGCTCGCACATCGGCGTACTCGCCGACGGCACGGTAGTCCCCTGCTGCCTCGACGCAGACGGGGTGATCAACCTCGGCAACCTGCACGATACGCCGCTCTCCGAGGTGCTTGATTCCGAACGCGCGCAGAAGATACGCAAGGGGTTCCTGGAGGGAAAAGCGGTCGAAGAGCTCTGCCGAAAATGCAGCTACAAGGAGCGTTTCAGCGATACGCCGCGTTAAATCCTGCAGAGGCTTTCGCCCCCTCGCATATTATTATTTCTTATAAATAGATCTTTACACAAAATTTACACTTTTACAATAGACTGCCGGCTCTTATCTAACATGCCGAAGGAAAACATGACTTATGAAGCGTTCTCTCCTCTTGAAAATATCACTCGCACTGCTGCTGCTTTTTGCCGTGGTCACGGGTTTTTACCTGAGCAATGCCCTCTCTAATGCCGAAGAGAAGAGCTATTCCGACCTTGCGGAGAAGTTGATCCTTGATCTCAACAGCGAAGAACGCCTTATCGAAAACATCGGCGTGACCAATGCCATCTACATCGCCGACAACAGCCGAATCAAAGAGGCGCTGAAACGCAACGACAGGGAAGCTGCCGTCAAAGAGCTCGGGGTGATTTTTGACAACTATGCCAAAAGCACCAAGATCAAGGAGCTGAAAGTCCATATTCATACGGCAGATCTCAAATCGTTTGTCCGAAGCTGGAAACTCGACAAGTTCGGCGATGACCTGAGCGGATTCAGAAAAACGATCGTCAAAGTCAAAGAGACGCACCAGCCTGTCTTTGATTTCGAAGTTGGCCGGATGGGACTGACGCTGCGTTCTATTGTTCCGGTCATGCAGGGAGATGACTATCTCGGATCGCTGGAGTTTATTCAGACATTTGACAATGCGGCAAAACATTTTGAAAAAAAAGGCAACAGCCACCTTCTGCTGATGAACGATTCGCTTATCTTCATTGCGACCGATCTGAAGAATGCGCCCAGTGTCGACCACTACAAACTCGGTTCAAAAACGTTCGATGACGACTTTCTCAAAGCGTCCCAGGCCCTCGACCTGGAGATGCTGCAGGAGAAGGGGCGCCTCTTCACCGGTAAGTACCTCTATACCTTCAAAACGATCAAAGACATGAACAACAACAGCGTGGGAATGCACCTCATGGGGATGTCGGCTCAGCAGGTGCAGGCCGCCGTAATGGAGGCGAAAAGTTCAACGCTGACCATGATCATCATCGCAATCTCCTCTTTTATTCTTATTCTGCTCTTTTTGATCTTCTTCCTGAAAAACAGAAGGTAACCTTGCCTCCTCTATTATAAAGCACGCAATTTGCCTTTACGATTTATACGGCTTTTGCTGCTGATGCGCTAAGATAGTATGAATGCGGCTTGTCTGACCGACAGTGATCAGGAAGAAGCGCTTCCTTTTTAAGCAGGAACACGATGAAAACTATCAACAAAAATGTCATTTGGCTCGGATGGACCAGCTTTTTCACCGATATGGCCTCTTCGATGATCACAACGCTGCTGCCGATCTTCGTGGTCTACGTGCTGCACGAGGGGGTGGACAAGCTGGGCATCGTCATCGCGGTCGCCACCTTCGTCTCGTATGCCTTTCGTGTCGTTTTCGGCTACCTGAGCGACCGGCTTGCTATCGTCAAACCCTTTATCGTTGCCGGCTACCTGGTCTCGGCCCTCAGCAAACCGCTGCTGGCCTTTACCCACACCTATGGCACCATCGCCCTGCTCAGAGGCGTGGAGCGCATCGGCAAAGCGGTGCGCAGCGCACCCAAAGACGCACTCATCAGCGCCTACTCCCAGACAAAAAGCTCCGGCAGGACCTTCGGGTTTCACAAGATGATGGATATATCGGGAGAGCTCGGCGGTGCGCTGATCGTCCTTGCCGTCTTCATGCTGCTGCAAAAAGATGAGGCCTACATTCGCACCATCTTCGCCTGGACCCTTCTGCCGGGTCTCATCGCCACGGCGATCATGCTCATCTTCGTCGAAGACACACCGTACAAAGCAAAGAAAAAAGATGTTTTCAACCGCGCCGACCGCAGACTCATGCCGCTTCTGGGCATCTATTTTCTCTTTCTCTTTTTTCTTTTCAGCGACCAGTACCTGATCCTCAAGGCAAGAGACGAAGGTTACACGCTGACGCAGATCCCTCTGTTTGTCATACTCCTCACCTTGACGCAGGCGCTTACCAGCTACACCAGCGGCATCTGGGTGGACAGAAGAGGCAGCGGTTTTATGCTGCTGCTCTCCTTTCTCTTCGGGATCGCCTCGATGGCTGCCCTGGCGCTCGACTTTTTATGGGCTTCATTCATTTTGCTGGGGCTCTTCACGGTCATATCGCTCAACGCCATGCGCGCCTATATCTCCGAAGAGGCGCAGAGCAAGGGGGCAGTCTACGGCATTTTTTACGGCGGCGTCGCGATCTTTGCCTCCCTTGGTGCCCTGCTGATGGGCTACATCTGGCAGCACTACAGTTTTAAAAGTGCCATACTCGCGTCAATAACCGGCCTTACGGTTTTGACCCTGCTGCTCTCTCTCTATTTGTGGCGGCAGAAAAAAATCATTCTCTCCGAGCATCTTGAAAAGTGATATAAGCGGTGAATCGATTCGGCTGTATTGAGGGCGTAAAAAGAGAAAAGCAAAAAAGAAGACGACGGTAAACCCGCGTCTCTTCGCGTCAGCGGGTCTTAGTGGTCGATCGTTACGATATCGCTCTCGATCTCGTTGAACAG
>CAZNQJ010000047.1:0-6578 GCA_964575205.1 uncultured Campylobacterales bacterium
TTATCGACAAGATCTTTGACGCCGACATTTCTGAAACCGATACCTGTATTGACAAAGGCAAAGAGCGGCAATATCATATAATTTACAGGTCCATGAAGGGACTCTTCTAGTTCATGGAAACTCTTTTTATTATTGCGCAGCGGAATCAGAAGCCCGACGATCACGCCGGCTATCGTCGCATGCACCCCCGATTTTAAGACAGCCGCCCAGACGATGAGCCCCAGAAGCACATAGACCGTATTATTCGTGACGCCCCGCCAGTTCATTACCATCAAAACTGCGATAAAAAAACCCGAAACCGCCAAAGCCGTCAAAGTAAGCCCGTGGCCGAAGAAGAGAGCGATCACAACGATCGCCCCCAGGTCATCGATTATCGCCAGCGCCAGCAGAAATACTTTCAGCTCCACGGGAACACGCTTGCCTAAAAGGGAGAGTATCCCCAGGGCAAAAGCGATATCCGTCGCCATCGGTATGGCCCACCCCTGCATTGCCGTCGGGTCACCCCAGTTAAAGAGGCTGTAAACAACAGCCGGCACGATCATACCGCCGAGAGCGGCAAAAGCGGGCACTGCCACTTTCGAGATATGACTCAGGCTCCCCTCCAGAACCTCTCTCTTTATCTCCAGCCCCACCATAAAGAAAAAAACAGCCATCAGTCCGTCGTTCACCCATAAGAGCAGAGGTTTTGCGATGACAAACTCGTGAATACTGACCACAACGGGGATATCCAGAAAATTCTGATAGATCGACGCATAGGGGCTGTTTGCCATCAGCAAGGCAAAGAGAGTGGCCAGGATCAGCAAGACGCCGACAGCCGATTCGCCTTTGAAGATATCGAGCAGGGATTGTTTAAGTGCAGCCATTAAAATAGCCCCTCTGTTTTTTACACTAATGGTACTCTATTCTTACCAACAGAGATGAAACAGGATTGAGGGATCCATCTCTTAGTAAAGAGATGAAAAGAGGCAGAAAAATCAGATCTTGGAGACGATCGCTTCAGCCGTAAAGCCGAATTTCTCAAAAAGCTGTTCAGCAGGTGCTGATGCACCGAAGCTGTCCATATTGATCACCTCGTCGGCAAATCTATACCACTCCAAACCGCGGGCCGCTTCTATGGCTACTTTTTTTGTCTCCGGTTTGATAATGGCGTCGATGTACGCTTTCTCCTGCTCAAGCAGAAGGTCAAAACACGGTACCGACACGACGTTGGCTTTCACCCCTTTTTCGGCAAGTCCGGCTTTGACTTCCAGGGCCAGACCGACTTCGGAACCCGAAGCCATCAGGGTGTATGTTGCACCCTCTTCCACTTCCAGAAGATATCCGCCCTGAGCGACGCTCCCCTCTTTTGCTTCGCCCAGTATCGGCAGTGTCTGACGCGAGCAGACAAAGGCAGACGGCGAGTGTTTCATCTTGAGTGCTTTTTGCCATGCCGCCACATTCTCAGCGCCGTCCGCCGGGCGCCATACGTAGAAGTTAGGCAGTGCACGGAACTGGGAAAGATGTTCTATCGGCTGGTGCGTCGGCCCGTCTTCACCTACGCCGATACTGTCATGCGTCCAGACAAAGAACTGCTGGATACCGCTCAAGGCGGCAATACGTGCTGCCGGTTTCAGGTAGTCCGAAAAGACGAAGAACGTTGCCGAGAATGGCATGATCGGTCCGTACAGCGCCATTGCATTGCTAATCGAGGCCATCGCATGTTCACGGATACCGAAGTGGATGTTTTTACCCTTAGGGAACTCACCCATGTTTTTAAGTTCTGTCTTATTTGACGGACCGAGGTCAGCCGATCCGCCGATAAAGCCCGGGATCGCTTTGGCAATGGCATTCAAGATTACGCCGTTGGTGCCGCGCGTTGCATCGGCTTTGTCGAATGTCGGCCATTGTATCCGTGAAAAGTCCGGCGCCAACAAGGCATCAAGTGCTTCATTCTGCTCCATAAGCGGCAGGGTCTTAAGCGAGTGTTTCCATGCACGCTCTGCCAGGTCACCCTCTTCGATTGCACATCTAAAACGGGCCAGGACATCTTCGGGAACAAAGAATGTTTTCTCAGGATCGAAACCCGCACATTGTTTGGCCTCTTTAATGATCGCATCGCCTAGCGGTGCACCGTGTGAATGGTGTGAGCCCTCAAGCTCGCAGGCCCCTTTGGCGATAACCGTGTTGGCGATGATCAGTACCGGACGTGTTGCCGCTTTCGCTTCCGAGATCGCGCCGTCGATCGCAGCATAATCGTGCCCGTCGATCTCAAGTACCTGCCAGTTTTGTGCTTCAAAACGCTTGCGGATGTCTTCCGAGATGCTCAGGTCGGTAGAGCCCTCGATCGTAATGCGGTTAGAGTCGTAGATACAGATAAGATTGTCAAGCTGCATATGGCCCGCAAGGGAGCACGCTTCATACGAGATCCCCTCCTCAAGGTCGCCGTCCCCACAAAGTACATAGACATTGTGATCGATCACTGCTGCCGTATCCGAGTTGACCTGCGCACCGACATACTTGCTTGCCATCGAGAAACCGACAGCATTCGCAACACCCTGTCCAAGAGGTCCGGTCGTGATCTCGATACCCGCCGTGTGACCATACTCCGGGTGTCCCGGAGTTTTTGAATCCAGCTGGCGGAAGTTTTTAAGATCTTCGATCTCGAGGCCGTATCCCCATAGATAATAGAGTGAATAGATTAGCCCTGTCGCGTGTCCTCCGGAGAAGACCAGACGGTCACGGTTCAACCAATCAGGATTTTTCGGGTTATGTGAAAGATGTTCACTGAGTACGACTGCGATATCGGCGAGGCCCATCGGGGCACCTGGGTGACCTGAGTTGGCTGCTTGAACCATATCGGCTGCTAAAAAACGAATGCTGTCGGCCATCTTTCGGCGCATAGTGTTTGACATATTGAATCCTTTATCGGTGTCCGTTGATATTAAGTATTGGTGAAATTTACTTTGTAAACTTTTTTGCTACTGTTTTTGTAGGCGATTGGAGTAAAAGCCCAATCACCACGCGGTGTCTCTTCGGGAGGAAGTCCAATCGTTTCCGATTTACCTATGCCTGTTGATATAGGCATTGAGTATTGGTGACAATTTACCTTGTAAACTTTCATCAAAACTCATCAACTGCTGCTCTACTTCCAAAGCCAGGGCATTCGCCTCATCCATCGCTTTTTCCAGACCGAGCAAGGTGACAAAGCTGTTCTTGTCTTCATCGTTATTGGTCGTCTTGCCTGCTTCTTCATCACTCTGCGTCATATCCAAAATATCATCCTGTATCTGGAAAAGCAGACCGAGTTTAATACCGAATTGATAGAGCGGTTTTTCAAGCGTTTTCTGACCGGCGATGATCGCACCCATCTCCAGGGCACAGGCGATCAGCTTGGCAGTTTTATTGATATGGAGTATCTTCACCTGCTCAATATCCAGCGGCTGATTTTCGAAATAGCAGTCTATGGCCTGCCCGAGGACCATACCGGCGGCACCGCCGTTTTTCGAAAGAGAACGGATCAGTTTGACACGGGTTGCATCGGAAAACGGTGCATTGGAGAGGACTTCAAAGGCGTAGGTATTGAGCGCATCACCGACGAGAATAGCCGTAACCTCATCATAGCGTTTATGCAGCGTAAGCTGGCCGCGGCGCAGATCAGCATTGTCCATCGCGGGAAGGTCATCGTGGATCAGAGAGTAGGTGTGAAGCAGTTCAATGGCGTACGCCGCATGGTAGGCACCCTCGACAAGCAGCTCATTATAGGCGCTCACCACAGCAAGAAGCAGTGCCGGGCGGAAACGCTTTCCGCCCGCTTCCAACATCGTATAGAGAGCTGCCTCGTAATGGGGGTGAAAGCTTGTTACGATCGGTTTGTTGGCCGTTATAAACGCTTCGAATGCCTGCATTACTGTCCTAAATATTTGGTGCGGAATTTTAGCATATTAATAATGAAAATTCAGCCCTATCTCCAACATAAGAGAGTGGTCGGTGAGTTCGACATTGGTCGTCGTCGGCACATCGAGATTGTAATTTCCCCAGATACGGTATTTGTAGTAGGCACCCAGCTGCAGTTCAAATGCTTCGCTCATACGTAAAAAAGTCCCGCCTCCGAACTTAAGACCGACACTCTTCGGCCATTTCTGCGCGTACCCGTCGACCGGCATGAACTCATAATCCAGGCCCCCAAGAAAATAGGGTTTCATACTCGATTGCATGTCGTAGTATCTGATAATGTCAACTCCGACACTCCATAACAGACCGTCACTGCCATTGGTCAGATTGCTATAGATATCTTTGTCAAACTTTTCAATACCGAAATAGAAACTGGTACGAAGTTCCTCGCCGTTGTCGATGCCGAGGTTGATCTTTGCACCGTAGAGGTTCGGATCAACCGCTTCGTTCGTCGAGCCGGTTCCATGAGTAGAAACGGCCTGTTCTATCCAGGCGTGTCCGCCGACAAAGCTTACACCGACGTACGGGCTACTTCCTGCGGCGCTCAGCGTGGCACTGCCAAGAAGAATAGAATAAAGAAGATTTTTTAATGGCATAAAGAGATCCTGATCAATGATATGGGCTATTATATCTTGATAATGGTCAGGAGAGAAGCGGGTGTCAGGGAAGTGGGTTTAAAGAGTATCCAGCCTGGCTGCTGAATATTAAACTCTATATCTCATCGAGTATATGATCGATGTTATTGTCATCATTCAAAAGAACGACGCGCGGCTTATAGGTATCTAGATCTTTTTCATCATAGGTTGCATAGGCGACAATGATGATCTTATCGCCTTTATGCACCTTACGAGCGGCTGCACCGTTAAGACAGATATCTCGTTTTCCACGTTCACCCAGGATGACATAGGTTGAAAAACGCTCACCATTATTAATGTTGAGGATCTCTACCTTCTGGCCGACACGCATTTTGGAGGCTTCCAAAAGCTCCTCATCGATCGTGATCGAACCGACATAATTGAGGTTTGCATCTGTTACTGTTGCACGATGTATTTTACTGTATAACATTTCAATGGTCATCGGAATTAGTCCTTATCTACCCATCTGCTTCATCATATCGGCTGGTGTAATCGCTGCATCCCAGAGTTCATCAGAGATAACATACTCCTGCACCACATTGCCGCCGATAATATGCTCGTCAATAATACGATCGATCTTCTCTTTGTTTAGAGCTGTATACATCGTATGTCCAGGCTCAACCAGCATTACCGGGCCGACATTACAACGGTTCAGACAGGCGGAACGAATAGGTTGTACTGTACCAATGATACCCTTTTGCATCAAAGATTGTGCTAAATGCTGAAACAGATCTTGCGTATCCGGTCTTACACATGAGGGCTTAGGCATCCCCGGAGGTGCAGATTGTTCACACTTAAAAATATAAAATGCCGGCTGTGGTATGCCCATTTTGTTCTCCATAATATGGGTCATTAATGACCCACCTGATTTAAAATTTCCGCGTATTATATCTAAACTACCAAGACAATTGTTTATCTCCGGCTTTCAACAAATATCTTTAAGCTAATCAGCTTTGCTCACTCTAAGATATAATTGCCTAGAATGCCACACTATTTATTTATATTCGGAGTCCGGGTTGATGAGAATTATTGCCGTTTTATTATCACTATGTTTCTCACTGCTTGCTGAGTCGGCAGGGTACATAGGTCTCTCTATCGAAGATTCAACAGAATTTTTCCTTCTTGAAGGTAAAGATACTGTCAACGCTTCCACCCCTCAGTACACGATCAAGGCTGGCTATGGTGATATTGCAGGCTATGGCGTTGAGGCCGCATTAAGCTATATGGACTACACGACCAATGTCTTCTCAAAAAATGACGGCGCGGCACTGATGCTCGACATTACGCTTTTCAAAGGCTGGGATGCCGGTCATGCCCTCTACCCGTATCTTGATGTCGGGATCGGTATGGGCAATATGAAAGTCGATCGGGAGCTTGAGAGTTCACTCACCTTCAGCAGCTTTAATTTTGGCGCTGGTGTACGTTATCTGATTCGCAAGAATGTCGATTTCGATCTGGGTATCAACTACAAACTTCGCACCTGGCAAGCCGTCTCTCTCGTCTCAGAGCAGGTCAAAGTCAAATCACACCTGATCAATCCATATATCGGTATCAACTACCATTTTTAAGCGAGCAAACAGATGAAAACCGAACTAAAGCACTCCCTTTCCACACTGATCCTTGCCGCATTCATGCTTGGATGCGGGGGCACTTCGGACAGTGATCCGCTCATACCCGAGATCGTCTCCATCGAGATCGACGGCACGGATGTCAACAGCAGTGTCCATGCCATCATCATTGACGCTGATCCGAGCCAACTCACTGCCACCGTCACCTATGATGATAGCACCAGTGCAAATGCGGCCGATCAGCTTGACTGGGAATCAAACGACACCGCTGTCATGACGGTTTTAAATGGTCGGATAACCCCTGTTGCCAATGGCGGAACAGCTGCAATTTCAGCGTCATACAGAGGCAGGCTGTTTACGACAGCCGATAAAAATGTCACGATCACACCCCTGAGCGACATCAACATTACCTGCGAACAGGATATTAATGTCACGGGCGACAGCA
>CAZNQJ010000047.1:6588-7941 GCA_964575205.1 uncultured Campylobacterales bacterium
TTTATGCCACGGACTTGTTCAGCACCGTGAATGTCACGGTCGACAGCAACGACACACTATACCATGCCGAATTCAACACTGCCGGAGACTACACTCTCCTGGCCAATGGTATTTTTGAAGACAATATGACGGTCTCGGCTATCGGCAGCAATATCGAGTGGAAAAGCTCCAACACCAATGTTGCGACTGTCGGCGAAACAACCGGTATCATTACTATAATCGCCACCGGGACGGCGGATATCAACGTCTCTGTTTTCAATGACATCAACAAGACACTGTTGATCGATGTCAATATAACCCAGTAGCCGGAGCTTTACAGGCCCCCTCCGGCTTCCTGCACAGTCACACTGCAAACATCTTAAATCTGGCAACGATCAGAAATAATTTTATATGGACGGAACTGTTTTCGAGAGAGGTTTTAAGCTTCTGTAGGAGCAGATAAAAGGAGAGGCATTCAAGCCCCGGGGTATTTAGCGCTTTGCTAAAAGTTCCCGCGCCACTTCACGATCGTCAAACGGAAATTTCTGGTCATAAATGATCTGATAGGTCTCATCGCCTTTGCCAAGGATCAGGACGATCTCATCGCCGCTCTGCTCTTCGATCGCTTTGGCTATAGCGCTGCGGCGATTGACATCCACAAAGACTTCGCTCTTTGCATCAATCCCTTTTAAAATATCTTCGATGATCTTGTCGGGGTCTTCGGTGCGGGGGTTATCGCTGGTTACATAGATCTTTTTTGCGTATTTGGAAGCGACCTTCCCCATCAGCGGGCGCTTGGTCATATCCCGATCGCCGCCTGCGCCGAAGACCACCAAGATCTCTTTCTCTTTCAACGCATTAAGCACCTGCTCCATTCCATCCGGAGTATGGGCAAAGTCGACGATGACCAGCGGCTTTTCACTCACCTTCTCCATACGCCCGCTGACACCGCCGAAGTGCTCAACCACTTCACAGACTTCACTCAGTTTCTTATCCGTCACCAGATGGACGGCAGCGACCGCTGCCGTCAGGTTGTAGAGGTTGAAAAAACCGTGCATCGGACTGTTGAAGCTTTCGACCTGTTCGAAGTGCTTGATCACACCGCTGACCCCTTCATTGAGCGAGTAGGCCATCACTTTATAAGTTGCCGGCAGTTCGACACCGTAGCTGAAGGCATTTTTATAATTAAACTCGGCGCGCGGCTCATCTTTGTTGATCAATTTTTTACTCTCATCGGCAAAAAAACTGTTTTTGACATAGATATAGTCTTCGAGACTTTTATGATAATCCAGGTGATCCTGCGTGATGTTCGTCAAAATTTTCAGTGCGAAGGTTATCCCCTCTATGCGTTTTTGGACAATGGCATGAGAGCTT
>CAZNQJ010000048.1:0-7895 GCA_964575205.1 uncultured Campylobacterales bacterium
AGCACTGCGCGCCATTAAGCAGGTTTTGGACGCTTTTGGTGGTCTTGTCAACATGAAAGACGGTCTTAAGAACTGTGCGGCAGTCTATAAGCCTCAGATGATCGCTGTCTCTACTACCTGTATGGCAGAGGTTATCGGTGACGACCTTTATGCTTTCGCAGTAGCGGCTAAAGAGGAAGACGGCGGCGAGTACCTGCCGGAAGAGTTCCCGATCACGTATGCGCATACTCCGTCATTTACAGGTAGCCATATCACCGGTTACGACAACATGATGCACGGGATTATGTCTCAGCTGACTGAAGGTAACAAAAAAGAAGAGAAAAACGGAAAGATCAACATCATTCCGGGTTTCGAGACCTATATCGGTTCGATCCGTTCGGTTAAAGCGATCGTCGAATCTTTCGGCGCAAGCTATACAATGCTCGGTGACCACTCTGACCAGTGGGACATGCCTGCAGGCGACTACAGCATGTTCGCCGGCGGTACGACGATTGCCGATGCCAAAGATTGTATCAATGCTGAAGCGACGATCTCTCTTCAGAAGTATGCGACTGTCAAGACCATGAAAATGGCGACGAAAAAATGGAAGCACAAAGGCGGTTTCTCCAACCCTATCGGCCTTAAAGGTACCGATGAGTTCGTTATGAAACTAGCCGAGCTGACAGGCAAAGATGTTCCTGAAAAACTTAAAGTCGAGCGCGGCCGTCTTGTTGATGCGATGCAGGACTCTTATCCGTACATGCACGGCAAGAAGTTCGCGATCTGGGGTGACCCTGACTTCCTGGTCGGTATGGTCTCATTCCTTCTTGAGATGGGCGCAGAACCGACTCACGTTCTTTGTAACAACCCGGGACGCGGTTGGGAAGACGAGATCAGAGCGATGCTCGATACTTCTCCTGCAGCGGCTGACTGTCATGTGTGGGCCGGTAAAGACCTCTGGCACATGCGTTCACTGCTCTTCACCGAGCCGGTCGATTTCATGATCGGTAACTCGTACGGTAAAGAGCTTATGCGCGATACGGGCGTGCCTTTGATCTACATCGGCTTCCCGATCTTTGACCGTCACCACCTGCACCGATACTCTATTTCTGGGTACGATGGTGCGCTGAACCTGTTGACTTGGATCACGAACAAAGTTCTTGACCAACTTGACGAAGATACCAAAGGTATCGCGACAACAGACTACTTCTTCGACCTGGTCCGATAAGAGGTTCTCTTTCAAATTCATTCTCTCCTAGCCGCCCTTCGGGGCGGCGCCTCACGTTAAAGCGTTGCTCTACAACACAGACTCTTCCATCCACTCTGCGTACATCTAAAACCATCAGTTTGTCCCGATCTGCTTTCCGTACAGTTTGCATCTTATTGTTCCGCTCTAATTAATTATCTTTTGGGAAAATTTATGATTATGGAGTACTATTAAATAAAGAAGTTGAGAGTCAAGGAGAATAAGATGCAATTTACGTTGATGACGCTGCCTTATGAACAGACAGCACTGGAACCCCATATCTCTGCCGAAACAGTTTCGTTTCATTACGGAAAACACCATGCCGGTTATGTCAATAAACTCAACGGGCTGATCGGAGGGACGGAATATGAGGACAAACCGCTTGAGTATATCGTCAAATATGCCGGCGGCGCCGTTTTCAACAATGCCGCACAGGTCTTTAACCACGATTTTTACTGGTACGGGCTTTCGGGTACGCCGACCGCTCCTTCAGTTGAACTTTCCGATCTGATCGAACGTGATTTCGGCTCACTGGAGGCCTTTAAAGAGCTGTTTTTAACGGCAGCCGCCGGGCTTTTCGGTTCGGGCTGGGTGTGGCTGGTCATTACAAAGGAGAACAAACTCGAGATCGAGCAGACCTCCAATGCCGACACGCCGATACGCCACGGCCGCATACCGCTGCTTACCTGCGATGTCTGGGAGCACGCCTACTATATCGACCATCGCAATGCGCGCCCGGAGTACCTGGAAAAGTGGTGGAAACTTGTCAACTGGGAGTTCGTATCGGACAATCTTGCCAAGGTTGAAAATGATCCGATCGCGGGTTACAGCCAGTCGTGCAATGACGACAACGAGGTGTGCGACTATGTCGATACCATGCAGGAAAACGAGCGCACTGCAACATAAAAGTATGCAAGGTTCCGATGCGATTTTAAGCCCACAGATTTGAAAGGACAGGGTTATGACACTCAGCGAGCTCAAGCGATATAACGGCCGTAACGGTACGAAGGCTTATGTGGCCTATAAAGGGAGAGTCTACGATGTTTCGGAGAGTGCCTTCTGGACAGAAGGGCAGCATGAAGGGCAGCACAGCGCAGGCGAAGATCTGACCGCGATGCTGGCCATGGCACCGCACGGCGACGAGGTGTTTGAGAAGATGCCGGTCGTCGGAACGCTGGAAGACGCGACTGAGCCGGGCCGACCGGCAGAGGAAGAAGCGGCAGACCCTGAGCGGAGAGCAACAGCGGAATCTTCTGCGTACAGAAGCGCTCTCCAAGTTCTGTATAAAAAATACCACCCCCACCCGATGGCCGTCCATTTTCCGATCGCCCTGCATCTCTTTGCCGCCGGACTGGACCTTCTGTTTCTCGCCTCTCCCAAAGACAGCTACGCAGACGGCGTTTTTTACACCTTTTTCGTCGCCACCGTCATGGGATTCGTTGCAATGGTGCCCGGGATCCTGAGCTGGTGGATCAACTACAACCTTTCCATGAGCCGCCCTTTTGTCGTAAAGCTGATCGTCGCAACGCTGACACTGCTGCTTGGCGTGCTGAACACTGCGCTCTATCTTGAGAACCCGGGTATTGTCTACGACGCTTCGCCGGAGGGGATCATCTACCACGGTATTGTATTGCTGACAGGTTTGAGTGTCATCGTGCTGGGGTACTACGGCGGGAAGATCACCTGGGGCGACCTTTCCGAGTATGAGGAGCACGATACGAAAGCAGCTGTTGCCGAAACGCCGGAACCCCGCGCTTTCGAGGGCGGAGAGCTTCATGAAGCGGACAGGCATGCAACAAACAGGCATGAGGTGCCGTTTTCATCGGCTGCGGCTTCGGCCCCGGTGGAAATGGTGCAGCATGAAGAGAAAAGTGCCGTGACCGGCAAGCCAAAGAGCATCGCCATACTGATCGGCGGGGCGGCAGGGACCGGCATCGACACCCTCGAAAAGATCCTGAGCGGTGCTTTCAAGCGGAGCGGCTTCTACCTCTTTTCCACAAAAGAGTATATGTCACGGGTACGCGGCGGCAGCAATACGGCGCTGATACGGATCTCCGACAGGCCCGTTGAAGCGCCCTGCTGGGAGGTCGATCTTTTTATTGCCATCGATGAACCCGCTTTGGCGCATGCAAAAGCACGCTGCAGCCCGGCATCGGTTGTTTTGGCGGACCAGAGCTTTGCCGGCAAGGACGCCGATGTTACCGCGATAGAGATGAACGTAACCGCCCGGAAACTCGGCAACATCCGCTATGCCAACACCTACGCTGCCGGCGTCATATTCGGGCTGCTTGGGATTAACGAGCAGCATCTGCTGCAGAGCGTTGCCGAACACTTTGAAAAGGAGCCAGCGAACGAGGCGGCGGTCAAAGCGGGTTTTGAGGCTGCTGCGAAGATAGAGCATTCAAGGCTGCCCGTTCTGCCTGACGTGCATAAAGAGGAGGTCGAAAAACTCCATCTGATGGACGGAACAACGGCAGCGGGATTCGGTTTTTTGACCGGCGGCTGCAATATGATCACGGCCTACCCGATGTCCCCCTCTACGGGCGTTTTAAACTTTATGGCAGCGATGTCAAAACAGTTCGAGATCGCAGTGGAACAGAGCGAAGACGAGATAGCCTCTTTGACAATGGTGCTCGGCGGATGGTATGCCGGCGCACGTGCGATGACAACGACCTCGGGCGGCGGTTTTGCCCTGATGGGCGAGGCGTTGAGCCTCAGCGGTATGACCGAGACGCCCGCCGTAATCTACCTCGCGCAGCGCCCCGGACCCGCAACGGGACTGCCGACGCGAAGCGAGCAGGGTGACCTGAACATGGCGCTTTACTCCGGACACGGACCTTTCTCCCGCGTGGTCCTTGCCCCCGGTTCACTTCAGGAGTGCATCGATTACGGCTACCTGGCTTTTGAACTGGCCGACAGATATCAGATACCGGTTATCGTATTAAGCGACCAGTATCTGGCCGATTCGATGACGATGATCGGTGATGTCGATTTCGCCTCTTACGAACAGCGCAGATACGTCGTAAAAAGCACCAAAGAGTATGGGCGTTATGCCGATACCGATAGCGGTATCAGCCCGAGAACCGTTCCGGGTTTCGGAGAGGGGCTGATATGTGCCGTCGGCGATGAACATGACGAGCGCGGACAGATCACAGAAGATTACACGACACGGGTCCAGATGGTTTCCAAACGGGCGCGTAAAAACGACGGACTCCTAAAAGAGGCCGTCTCTCCTCTGTGCAAGGGAGACGGGGAGATTGCCGTTATCGGCTGGGGTTCGACCAAAGGCGCTATCGCCGAAGCCTTGGCGAGACTTGACGATCCGCGTCTTGTCCAGGTGCACTTTGCCTGGGTGCACCCGCTTGCAACAGAACAGCTGAGCGTTTTAAAAGCGTACAAATACAAAATTGTCGTGGAGAACAATGCCGATGCAGCATTTGCAGATCAGCTCAAACTTCACGACATAAAGGTTGACGACAGGATCCTGCAATCCAACGGGTTCAGTTTCTTTGCCGACGAGTTGACCGGCATGATAGAAAAATCTCTGAAGGAGTTGTCATGAGCAATCCGTTTGAGCGCCGGAACGTTGATGTCGCATGGTGCCCTGGCTGCGGCAATTTCGCCATTTTGGAGCTGATCAAAGAGGTCCTGGAAGAACTTCAGGCCGATCGCGGCAATACCGTTATTGTCTCGGGCATCGGGCAGGCGGCAAAAACGCCCTTCTACATCGATGTCAATATGTTCGGGGTACTGCACGGAAGGGCTGTGCCGGTCGCGACGGCCGTCAAAGCCGCCAACCCTGAATTGACCGTTGTCGCCGAAGGCGGCGACGGCGACATGTACGGCGAAGGGGGAAACCACTTTCTGCATGCGATACGGCGCAATGTGGATATCGTCCATATCGTCCACAACAATATGGTCTACGGCCTCACCAAAGGGCAGGCCTCACCGACGAGCCAGAAAGGGTTTACGACCAAGGTTCAGGTCGACGGGGTGGGCAATGAGCCCTTCAATCCGCTCGCCGTTGCGCTTTCTTTGAAGGCCGGTTTTGTCTCGCGCGTCAACATCGGCGATGCCGCCCATGCCAAAGCGGTGCTGAAAGCCGCATTTGAGCATAAGGGGTATGCCCTTGTCGATATTTTTCAGCCCTGCGTCACCTTCAACAAGATCAACACCTACCAGTGGTTCAAGGAGAACACCTACTTTCTCGACGACGGTTATGATGCGACAGATATCTGCGCTGCGTTGACAAAAGCCCTGGAAACGGAACGGATGCCGCTGGGGGTGCTCTACAAAAACAGCAGCAGTACCTTCGAGCAGCGTCTGCGCTACGGCGAGAGCGGGCCGCTTTATGCGACCCGGCATGACATGGCACAGATACAGGGTCTGTTTGACGGTTACTGACCTGAGAATGCCTTCTGGTACATAACTTGCAGATGTAGAGGCAAGACGACAGAAGGAGTTGTTATGAGCGTAGAAACGCAGATAAAAGAGAACCTGCTTAAAGAGATCTATACCAATATCGACAAGATGTACGACTTTATGGAACAGCACTACATTTTAAGTGACGAACACCATGACCTCGTTATCAAACAGCTGAACAAACTCAAAGACCAGTTCTACCTTATCTCCAACACCAGCAGGCTCTCGTGAAACAATATCACGTAGTCCTCGAGAAACTCTGCGGCTGTGCCAAACGGGCTTCTCTTGAACAGCTCCGGAGTTTTGACACCAGAGAGGAGGCCGAGGAGCATGCCTACGAGTGGGCGGAGAGTCTCAACAACGCTTTCTGCGGCAAACACGGCTTTGATATTGTCGAAGTGGGCGACAATTATGTCGTCTCTGTCGAAGAGGGCGGTTTTGTTGAGGCCTGCGAGATCTGAAATGTGCCAATCTGCCTTTGAAATGCCCTGTTTCAGGGTTTTTTCGGCCGATGGGAATAGTTCATGCATAAGATGCTTCGAAAAGAGAGGCTGTAAACCTTATGCTGTCCCAGCAACAAAAGCCGGCTGACGAATCTGTTCGTAAAACCGATTTCCTCCTTAAGAACAATTTGATGCTGGGACTGCATAGGGTTTTATGAGCGCTATTAAAGAGAAAAGGTGACATTATGGAATATCATATAGTAGTAGAAAAGATGTGCAGGTGTGCCAAACGCAAACAGATGCCGCAGATCAAGACGTTTGACGACAAAGAGAATGCGATGCGCGTTGCAAGAGCCTGGGCGCAGGAGCTAAACGAGTCGTTTTGCGGACAGCATGAGTTTGATGTCGTAGCAGTTGATGACAACTTTGTCATCACCGTAGGCGAAGGCAGTTACTGATCCTTTCGCTTTTATAAGGAGACCCTATGGTCATCGGCGTACCCAAAGAGATAAAGACGGACGAATACAGAGTTGCCATAACCCCTGCGGGTGTGTATGAGCTGGTCAAAGAGGGGCATCTTGTCTATGTCCAGAGCGGTGCGGGCGAGGGGAGCGGCTTCAGCGATGCCGATTACGGGCAGGCCGGGGCAAAACTTTTGGAAGGAGCTGCATCCGTGTTCGAAGAGGCGGAGATGATACTCAAGGTCAAAGAGCCGATCGCAAAAGAGTACCCGCTTTTCAAGCCCAACCAGACGCTCTTTACCTACCTGCATTTAGCAGCTGATGAGCCGCAGACCCGCTTTCTGCTGGAGAAGGGCATTCGCGCCTTTTCCTACGAGACTCTGGAGGTCGGCCGCCGGCTGCCGCTGCTGGAGCCGATGAGCGAAGTCGCGGGGAAGATGGCTGCACTGATGGGTGCGGTACACCTCGGACGCTACCAGGGCGGAAGCGGCATACTTGCCGGCGGTGTCGTCGGCACCCACCGGGCCAAGGTGATGGTGCTCGGCGGCGGTGTCGCCGGCAAGATGGCAGCGGAGGTCGCCGCAGGACTCGGGGCGGATGTGACGATCTTCGATATCAATCTGGAACGCCTGAATTACCTCAATGACGTACTCCCTGCCAATGTGGCGACGATGTACAGTTCGGCTGCGACCATAGCAGACCTGTTGCCTCAATGCGATATTGTCATCGGTACGGTACTGATCCCGGGGGCGAAAGCCCCCAAGCTCATTACCCGCGAGATGCTCGGCATCATGAAAAACGGGAGCGTGCTGGTGGATGTTTCGATCGATCAGGGGGGCTGTTTCGAGAGCTCGCATGCGACGACGCATACGGCTCCGACCTTCATCGAAGAGGGGGTGGTCCACTACTGCGTCGCCAATATGCCCGGCGCCTACCCGCGCACCTCGACCTACGCGCTGACCAATGCGACTTTGCCGTATGTCCGTCAGCTTGCCAGATACGGGGCTGAAAATATCTGCCGCGAAAATCCTGTTATGATCACTGCGCTGAACACTTTTGACGGGGTGCTTTATAATAAGGCGGTGGGTGCGGCCTTGGGCATAGAGAGCAAAACTTTTAACGCTTGAATTTTTTGTGTTAAAGAGTTCCGTTATTGTGTAAACGCAAACGCTTACTATCAAATCCAATTCAAAAAAGTCGTGAACTTGCAAAAGGTATTTATTGTCACTGATTCAACCTTTCTACGATGTGGCATTTAGTGCCACCCTGCATTACACTTTAGTGTTTTATTCTCTGTCGCGCCAGAGCAGAAATCTTGAGGGAAAGAAGAGAGGCGCTTTTGTT
>CAZNQJ010000049.1:0-7873 GCA_964575205.1 uncultured Campylobacterales bacterium
AAAGAGGCGATCGCCTCGAGAGAATACAAGGTCATCGGCCATCTGGCCCACTCGATAAAAGGCTCCAGCAGCAATTTCAGGATCGATAATATCGTGGAGATGGCGTATGAACTTGAAAAAGCCTCCTATGCCAAAGAGAGCGATTTCGATTTTGAAAGCGTTTATGATGCGATTGTCGAAGCATTTAACCAGATTGCCCTAAGCGAGTGAAAGCGGTTTTTTTCTTCGCGCCGATAAAAGCAGGAGAGGTTACGCCTCGATGTAATAACCGATCCCCGACGCATTTTTGATGATCGGTGTCGGAAGCAGTTTGCGCAGACGCCAGACCAGAGTACGGACATTGTTCTCTGTCGCACCTTCATCTTCCCAGACATAATTTACCGCCTGCTCAAAACTGACAATGACACCGAGCTGTGCCACCAGAAGACGGATAAAGGTGTTCTCTTTTTTGGTCAGTTTGAGCATTTTCCCCTTGTAGAAGACCTTATCGAGGTCTATATCGAGATGGTAGCTTTCGCCGAAAGGGATGATCGGTTTGTCTGAGATCTTCTTTGCAAACAGAAGCTTCTCAAGATGGTCTTTGTCGGATTTCAGCGCATTGAGATCTTCGTCGCGTTTTTTCTCCTCTTCAAACTTGTAGAGCGCCATCTGGATGGTGGCGTGCAGCGATTGCGGATCGAAAGGCTTGACGATGTAACCGTAAGGCTCGCATGTTTTGGCTTCAGAGATGATGTCATTTTCAAAATGGGAGGTGAGAAAGATGAAAGGGATCGCGTATTTGTCATGAATATGGTGTGCCAGTTCGATTCCGTCATCGACCTCTTGAAGCGAGATGTCAAGTAAAATCAGGTCAGGTTCGTAGATCTTTATTTTGTTTCGTGCCTGTATAGCGGTATCGGCAATGGAGACGATATCATATCCCTGTTTCTCAAGCAGCATTTTGAGATTCAATGCCGTGACTTCATCATCTTCAACAATCAATATCTTTTGACTCATTAATTCACCTAAATAAAATTTGTTTTTATTATAGAACAAAGTGCTTAAATTTTTAGCATCAGAATGTAAAAATATACTATAAATTTAGGGTATAAATCTGTTTTAAAATCTGATTGGCGGAAAAAGGACGAACTTCAGGAAAATCGGAAGAGAAAAAAAGGGACGCAAATGCGCGGTTCACCTGCGCGGGAGCCCTCTGCTGATAAGCATCAACAATGCAATGCAGGGAGGAACTAAATTCCGAGTCGTAAGAGGACGCAGAGTCATCGTAGCGGAGGTGAGAAGTGTGAAGAAAAAGCCGACTGCTCGGCTTTTTTAGCTTCGGAACTAAAGTCGATGTACGCAGTACCGACGACGGAGACTATCGGATCGCCGCAGCGTGTAAAGTCAGTGTAAGGTACAAGCGCGGTTCACCTGCGCGGGAGCCCTCTGCTGAAGAGGACGCAGAGTCATCGTAGCGGAGGGGAGCTTTGCTCGCCGCAGCGTGTAAAACTAATGTATGGTATAACCGATCCCCCGAACGGTCTTGATATACTCTTTTGTTTTGTCCGGATCGATCTTCTCTTTCAGGCGGTTAATGGCGACATTGACGGTACGGCCCTGATAATGTTCGTTTTTCCCCCAGACATGTTTCAGAAGATGATCGCGTTTCAAGACGGTGTTCTTGTTCTCGATAAAGGTGTAGAGCAGGTCAAACTCCAGCTTTGTAAGCTCGATCTCCCGGCCATCAATAAAGAGCTCCCTGGATTTCAGATCGAGTTCGATGTCACGGAAGGAGAGGGTGCGTTTCTGCTGATGCGCCTGGGTTCGGCGCAGCACCGCTTTAATGCGGTAAAAGAGCTCCTGCATCTCAAAGGGCTTGGTGATATAGTCATCCGCACCGCGCAAAAAACCCTCTTCGACCTGATACTTGCTGTCCTTCGCCGAGAGGTAGATGACCGGTATCTCCATCCCCTGATCACGCAGCAGAGCGATAAATTCGCTCCCTTCGATGTCGGGGAGGTTCCTGTCCATCAGGATAAGGTCGATGTTCTCTTCTGCGATGGCCTGACGAACATTTTTTGTACTCAGAAAGCCGAGTGTCTCATAACCTTCTTTGTTCAGTCGGTGTTCGAGTACCTCAAGCAGATCCTCTTCATCTTCAACGATTAATATCTGTGCAGCCATTATTTTTATCCGTTCTTTTTGATGGTGACACTCTATACTCTTTTTATAACAATGCGGTTACAGCCTGCGCCATCCATGTAACCAAACTGTTACTATTTGGATGAATAAGAAAGTTGCAATATTTGACAACGACGTGTATGGATTTGATATTAATACTTAAAGTAAGTCAGAGTAAGCGATGTAACCAAAATGTTATCTTCTTGTTGCATTTATGTTTCACCATGGTAGTGCTGATGTAACAGAGGCCCTTTATAATTTTGCAAATTTATCAAGGAGCCTACCAAATGGCAATCGACAAAAAAATCGTTTCAACAATCGCGCTTAGTAGTCTTGCTGCGGCATTATTAACCTTTACAGGTTGTGGCAGTTCAAGTTCTTCTTCTGGAAGTACACCAGCACCACAAGCAAACTGTGACAGCAGTGTAATAGATGTTATCTTGCCTTCAAGTATTTCATCAGATATGAGCTTGGATGCAACCAAGGTCTATGGATTAGATGGCAAAGTGAAAGTGACTAACGGCGCAGTGTTGACTGCTCCAGCTGGAACCAAAATCGCAGGATGTACGCCACAGTCGTTTATGGTTGTCAGTGCCGGTTCACAATTGATTGCTAAAGGTACACAAGCTGCACCTGTAACGTTTACATCGCAAAAAGATTTAGCAGGTACATCTTCAGCTAATCAAGCCGGCGAGTGGGGCGGTCTGGTCATTCTTGGTAATGCGACTACTCACTACGGTGTTGCCAAGTACGAAGCTGACGAGACTGAAGAGTTTGGTTGTGATAATGTAACTGTTATGTGTGATGACACACAATCTTCAGGTGACCTGGAATACGTACTTGTCAAACATACAGGTTACGAAGTCGAAAAAGATAAAGAGCTTAACGGTCTTTCATTGGGCGGTGTCGGTTCAGGAACTGTTCTTAAAAACATCGCGATCGTCGGCGGTCTTGATGACGGTATTGAGATCTGGGGTGGTAAGGCTAACATCGACGGTCTCTATGTTTACAATGCACAAGACGACTCGGTCGATACCGACCTTGGTTACCGTGGTGAAATTAAAAATGTACTTGTTCAACAAGTCAATGTCGATAAATCAAATAACCATGACTCTGCAGGTATGGAGTTCGGTAATGACAACAACACGATCACAACGGATGATAGCAATGCAACGCAACCAAAAATGGTCAACTACACTGCCTATGTCAAAGGCGGCGGTATCTCACTTAAATATGATGCAGGTCTGATTGCAGACAATGTTAAATTTGTAAGCGACAAAGCGACGGATACCCAGCAAGTGTTCTATAGAGGCGAAGATGTCGTTAATACGCACGCGGTCCATGTTGACGGTTGTATTTCGTTCAAAGACACTTCGGTGACATTGGCAGAAGACAATACAACTTTCTCTGATGTTAACTCTAAAGATGCGAGTACAACCAAAACAGCCCTTACTGACTGGGTTACGGACAGAGGTACTGCAACAGGTATCCAACTCGGAACAAGCGCAAGCATAAATGTTGACAGCAGTGCATGTACAGGTGCGGATGAAGCGACTATCTGGAAAGGTAAAGCCGGCACTAACGATGCTTTGGAATCGCCATCAGCTTCTATTCCGAATGTGATTACATCGAGTATGACGTTGACTGCGGATAAGGTATGGTCTATTAACGGTAAAGTCAATGTAAAAGCGCCTGCTGTACTGACAATTGAAGCGGGTACAACTTTAGCGGGTGCGACACCGAACTCCTTCATGGTGATCGAGCCGGGTGCTCAGATCATGGCGGTAGGTACACAAGCTAAACCGATCGTGTTTACATCTCAAAAAGATGTTGACGGCAACTCGGCAGATAATTCAGCCGGCGAATGGGGCGGTCTGGTTCTTGCAGGTAACGCGTATACGCATTACGGTATTGCTAAATACGAAGCTGACGAAACTGTTGAATTCGGTTGTGATGATGTAACGGTTATGTGTAACAATACACAGTCCTCCGGTGACCTGGAATATGTTCTTGTCAAACACACTGGTTATGAAGTAGAAAAAGACAAAGAGCTTAACGGTCTTTCTTTGGCGGGTGTCGGTTCGGGAACTGTACTTAAAAACATCGCGATCATCGGCGGTCTTGATGATGGTCTTGAAATCTGGGGTGGGACAGCTAACATCGACGGTCTTTATGTTTACAATGCACAAGACGATTCAGTTGATACTGACCTAGGTTACCGCGGTACTATCCAAAATGTACTTGTCAAACAAGTCCATGTCGATAAAACAAACAACCATGATTCTGCGGGTATGGAGTTCGGTAATGACAACAACACGATTGTAACCGATGACTCTAATGCAACACAACCAACGATGATCAACTACACTGCTTATGTCAAAGGCGGGGGGATATCACTTAAAAATGACGCCGGTCTTAACGTCGATAATGTTAAGTTTGTGAGTGCCAAAGCAGCTGATACTGAGCAAGTATTCTACAGAAGTGCTGATGTTTATCAAACGAATGCTGTCAATATAGACGGCAATATCTGTTTCTATGACAGTGCAGTCGTTTTGGATGAAAGTGCAACATATTCTGCAGTAAACTCTAAAGATGCTAGTACGACAGAAACTGCCTATACAGCATGGGCTGCTGCAGCCAGACATCTTCATAGTGTCACTGGAACAATCTTCCTGGACGATGCGAACACTTGTAACGGTGCTACTGAAGCAAATATCTGGAAAGGTAAAGCGGGTTCTAACGACGCTTTAGAAATAGAATAATCTCTCTTTCCAAAAACAGCGGGCAAAGCGCCTGCTGTTTTTCCTCTCTCCTTACTTTTCTCTCCCCTCTCGATTATTTTTGACACTTTATCTGCACATTGCAGGCGTATCCCATCGCTTATTCAGGGCTTCCTTCTATTGGATGTAACCAAATTGTTACTATTGAGTAACGTTAAAGTAACCACCGTAATCTATTATTCGCCATCTTAAATTATATGGGGAATCCATGTCTACAAAAACGCACAACATGGCTTTGGCTTTTTTGATCGCGAGCTCGTCTTTGATGGCAAACAGCGACAATATGGCGGAGTCGCTGATGAAACTTCGTGCCGAAGTGGAGCAGCTTGACAGTTCGATCGCAGATGAGAAAGACACATTCAAAGGGTCGATGAAATCTTTTCGTCTTCAGAAAAATGATCTTGAAGCGATGGTCGCAAGAGAAGACCTTCGCATGAAACAGCTCACTGCCGAGATGGGCAAGGTCAAGAAAGAGGTCCAGGAGGCAGGCAAGAACTCTGTCGGCCTTAAACCTCTGGTCCTGGAAGCACTTGCACGTCTGCAGGCGCGCATTCAGACGCAGATCCCTTTCAAAACAAGCGACCGCATCGACGATGTGACCCGTATTGAAGAGCAGCTTAAAAAAGATGAGATCACTGCACAGAAAGCCCTTGCTTTGACATGGAACTCCTACGGCGATGCGATCCGCATGAGCAAAGAGAACGGCATCTTCAAACAGACGATCGAACTCAACGGGCAGGACCGTCTTGCTGACGTAGCACGTATCGGAACGATGATGATGTTCTTTATGACACCGAATGATGAAGTGGGCTATGTTGTCAAAGACCAACAGGGATGGCAGTATAAACAGGCCATCAACAAAGAGGAGATGGAGCAGATCAACGTCCTCTTCGATGCGTTTAAAAAACAGATCCGCACAGGCTACTTCACCCTGCCTAATGCGCTTGTCGTGACGGAGGCGAAATAATGCGTAAATTCCTACTGGTTCTACTATTTGTAACAACAACACTGTTCGGTGCGACCGATACACAGCTTGATCGTGCCTATGCCAAAGAGTTTGCTTTCCTGAAAGCGCAAAAGAACATGCTGACGACACGTCTGGAGCAGGTCACCAAAGAAGATGCCGAGAAGCTGAAAGCGGCAAAAGATGAGTTGAACGATCTGCAGAACAGGGTGCTCGCGAAACAAAATGCCAGCGAAAAACTGAGCGATCAGCTCTATGCGGCGCAGCAGAATGCGCAAAACGTGAGTGATGACAGCTCGATGATCGAGGCCGTTGTGCTTCAGGCGCAGTCGAGCCTTTCGCCATACGGCATCAAGATAGAGGCCGACAAAGAGAACTACCAGCCGGCACTCAAAACGATCTTTGAAAAAGCGGACGGCCTGATCGGCGAGCTTTCAAAAGTCGAGGTGACAAAAGGGCCGTTCTATCTGAGTGACGGTACGGAAAAACTCGGTACGGTCGTCAAGATCGGCAATATCGCCCGCTACGGTATCGACGGCAGCAATGCCGGTGCAGTGGTACCGGCAGGCGAGGGCAAGTTCAAGATGTACAATGCACCGGAAGCGGCCGAAACGGCTAACGCTTTTGCCGAAGGCAAGATGCCGAAAACACTTGACATCTTTATCTATGAAAATGCCGATAAAGAGATCGGTGACAAAGAGGAGAAGACGATCTTCTCCGTGATCAATTCAGGCGGGATCATCGGCTGGGTAATCATCGGACTGGGCGCGGTCGGCCTCCTTCTCGCATTCATGCGCTTTCTTTTCCTGACGGGTGCAAACTCGAAAACGGGACCATTGGCAAAAGAGACACTCTCTCACCTGCTGGAAGGCGGACCGGACAAGGCGCTGGAGTTCCTGCACAGTGAAAAAGGGGCAACGGCGCGTGTGCTCAAGGCGACTGTGCGCAACCTTGACGGCGACCGCGAACACGTCGAAGACGTTGTCGCTGAATCGATCATGCACGAGAGCGGACGTCTGGACCATTTCGGCTCGGCTATCATGGTGATCGCGGCTGTTTCACCGCTTCTGGGACTTCTGGGAACGGTAACAGGGATGATCGCGACATTTGACATCATTACCGAGTTCGGGACAGGTGATCCGAAACTGCTCTCCGGCGGTATCTCGATCGCACTTGTCACAACGGAACTGGGTCTGATTGTAGCGATCCCGATGCTCCTTCTTGGCAACCTCTTAAGTGCCTGGGCAGAGAAGATCAAAGATGCGATGGAACACTCAGCGCTGCATTTGATCAACGAGTTTAACAAGCAGAAATAATGTTAAGTCTGTATCTGGAGGGCTTTACTGACTATATGCAAAGCGGCGGCTTTGTGATGTGGCCGCTCTTTTTTACGGCAATGTTTTTATGGTTCGGTCTGGGGTTTCGTTTTCATACCCTCAAGCGCGGTTCACAAAAAAGTGTCCGCACCCTGATCCGTAAATTTCATGAGAACAAGCGCGTAAAAACAGAAGGCATCATCGACAGTGCGATCGTCGACGCGATGAAGATCATCGATGAGAACGGCTGTTCGACATCGACGCGCAAACTGATCGATGACCACTTCTACGGTTATCAGATCCAGCTCAAGCAGTACTCCCGCATGGTGATGACCCTGGTGGCCATCGCGCCGCTGATCGGGCTTTTGGGAACAGTCGTGGGGATGATAGAGACCTTCGACTCGCTTGCGTCAGCGTCACTCTTCTCACAGAGCGGAGGGATCGCAGGCGGTATATCGCAGGCGCTTTTTACGACACAGCTCGGTCTTGTCGTCGCCGTCCCGGGCCTGATCATCGGTCGTCTTTTGGATCGCCGCGGCAACACGATGGAGTTTGAACTCGAACAGATCAAAGACATTTTATGTACGGAAGAATTAGAGAAAAAGGCTGGTCATGAAGTTTAGAAGAAAAAAAGAGCAGGTCAGCGATGTTGA
>CAZNQJ010000050.1:0-7728 GCA_964575205.1 uncultured Campylobacterales bacterium
CTTTCGGGTCGGCAATATTCCCTTCCGCATCCACCATGATGAGGAGGATCTTGAAACGGGTGGTGTTGTCGTCGACGATGTCAAACGCATGCAGTTTAAACCCGTCGCCGTCTTTGAGGTTTTTAGGCTGTACCTCGAACTCGATCGGGTTGAGCGTACGGACAAGGTTCAATACGTTCTTGTATGCCTTCTCATCTTTTTCAGGCAGAAGATTGCCGCTCTTCTCTTCGTCAACGCGTACTTTCATAAGCAGCGAAAGCTTGTCTTTAAAGATCACCTTGTTCCATTTGATCGAACCTCGGGAAAAACGGAACTCACAGTTTCGCGCCATCAAAGGATGCGGGTTGATCTTGCGGATAGCTTCAAGAAGCTGAAGGAAAAAGTTCGTACCGCCGAAAGCAGCGGCACAGTCACTCAATTGTTTGTGATATGCCGCTTTGGCCGTATCATCCATGTTGTTGAAGTCGCACATTGGCACTTCCTTTTTATAAATATAGATGCAATTATAGTAGAAAAGGGAGCGATCTGCATTTTTGGCCGAAAAGTCAAACGTCTTCCCGAAACCAGCCGATCAAGAGAAAGAGCCCCGCACATTCAACTCTTCTCTTTCTGATAACGCATGATAAAGATGAAAAGGCTCAATGAGACGATCATGACACCAACACCGGAGATCAGATAAAAAGCATAGATCATCTTGGAGTAATCACTCAGCGCAATCTTGAAGACCACCATCAAGGACTCTATGGAGAGTGCGATGATGATTGAGGTCAAAAAGCGTGCCAGCAGACGGTTTTCAAGATTGTTGTCCCGGCTGAGGCTCTTGTAAAAGACCTCATGTTCCAAAATCGTCTTGGAGAGATCGAAGATTGCCATGCCGAGCGTCAGCGCGATGATGGAACGGAAAAGGCCGGCAAGTGTCTCTCCGTCCTTTTCAATGATCAGTGTACCTGCAATATAGACCGCATACGAGACCAGCGTGACCGAAAATCCCGCCAGCAAAAATCCGAAAATCGCATAGGAGTAGCGCGTATATTCACCGAACAGCTCGTGCCCTTCTATAAGCGCCAGCTCTTTGAGGAGCGTGTAAAGCTCGAAGTCATAGACGATATACTCAGTGTTTCGATGGACTACGATCGTGATAAAAGGCGTTCCGCTTCTTGAATTGACATAAGCGTTGGAGATATAGATATTGTCTTTTCTGAACTGCACACGGCCGAGCAGATGCGATTTATCGACGCCGAAATAACTGCTGTCCATGCCTTCTTCCGTGTACATGGGCGTAGACTGTTTGTAATTGGCATTGATCTTATAGGTGGCTTTAAGTGCGGGGAAAAGGATAAAAATGGACTTCTCTTTTATCATGTCGTACTGATCAACGTCAATGCTATCTATCATGGATGTCAGCGAGTTCTCTATAAAAACGCGCTGTTTTTTATATATGGCGACGGTCTCTTTCATCACTACCTCCATTCAAACATCAATCTATGTCTCAAACAAGGCAATTTTCTATTATGGCACCGAAAAACCTAAACAAAGATGCAAAAACAGGATTAGTTTCAAATCATAATCTGTTGAAGAAGTCGTATGAACCGTATTAGAGCTGCGATGTAGTCTGAAAACCGCTGCCGGAAAAGGACATCACATCGGCGATGCGTTAGATAGTCTCTATCTTCGCCTGTCTGTTCCTGCACAGCCGCCGGGTCAAAATACGGCGTTCAACTTTGACCTTAAAACGCTCTTTCTGTCTTGATAAGATCTGTGTTTATCGGTATGGTCATAACATCCTGCGGCGTTATGACGCCCTTTTTCCTGTTTTTTGCACGCATCAAAAGCATTTTATCCTCGTAAACAATGGCCTAAAAGTTTATATTAGACATAGTACAATTGCATAATGAAAAGTGAAACATATACTGATCCCGACCTTATTTCCGCCGATTTCTGCGAAGCACGGAACGTATTAGTTCAAGTCTTTACCTCGCTCAACAACGCTGATGGGATCAACGCCTTGATAGCGCGAATCAAGCGACGTATTCCCCACGCCAGGATACTGGGTGCGACCTCCGGTGCCAAGATCGAAGCGGGACGGCTGAGCTACCAGCAGACCCTGCTGACCGTCAGCACATTCTGCTGCTCCGAGGTGCATACCGGAATCGTCTTCTCAAATACCAACCTTTTTGAAGACGCCGCCGATCTGACACGCAGACTCCGCAGCAGCTCATCCATGCCGGTCAAAGCCGCAATCGTCTTTTCGGAAGGTCTCCATATTGACGGAGAGATCCTGCTTCGGGGAATCTCGGAAGCAGAGCCGAACCTGATTATTGCCGGCGGAATGGCATCGGATGACCACCGCTTTAAAGAGACCTTTGTTTTCACCGAAGAGGGGGTCACAAACAGCGGCTTTGCGATCGCCCTGCTGTTCGGGGAGGTACTGAATGTCTACAATGATTTCAACTTCAACTGGGTAGGTCTGGGGCGAACGTTCAAGGTCACAAAAGCCAAAGGCAACCGCGTCTGGGAGCTCGACCACACGCCGATCATCGACATCTACAAACGCTATCTGGGCGACCAGATCGCCCAGATGCTTCCTGACATCGGCCTGGAGTTTCCAATGATCATTAGCGACAAGGCGATGCCGGTTGCCCGCGCCGTTATGGTCAGGCATGATGACGGTTCCCTCAGTTTCGCTGGCTCCATCGAAGAGGGCACCCTGCTGCGTTTCGGTTTTGGCGACAGCGAAGGGATCATTGCCGGTGGCAATATGGCCGAAGAGTATTTCACCGACAAACCGGTTGAGACCCTGTTTGCCTACAGCTGTATCGCCCGTCTTTCGCTGGTAGGAAACGATATCGAGCAGGAGACGCTCCGGCTGCAGCGCTTCGCTCTTACAAACGGTTTTTACACCTACGGGGAGTTTTACCATGCTCCCTGCGAAAAGTGCAACCTCTTTTTAAATCAGACCATGACGGTACTGGGGTTGAGCGAAGGAGAAGAGCCCTCTTTGCGGATCGATTCTGTGCAGCACAAACATCGTGCCCGCACCTCCATTCACTCAAGTGCGAGGAGCCATTTCGTTCAGCAGATCACCGCTGATATGGAACAGGCGATCGAAGCGGAAAAGAAAAGCAAAGAGATCATGCTGCACCAGTCGCGTCAGGCGACGATCGGCGAGACGATTGAGGTCATTGCCCATCAATGGAGACAGCCTCTGAATATTATCGCCCTTGTTCTGCAGGACATCTACATTAAAGGAGAGCTTTCACTGCTCACCCCGGAGCTTCTGGAGACCCAGTACGACAAAGCGAATTCGGCACTGCAGTACCTCTCCCAGACGATCGACGATTTTCGTAATTTTATGCGACCCGAAAACGGGGCCAATGAATTTGTTCTCGAAAGCGTGATCAAGGAGACCACTGTTCTTATCGCCGGACTGCTGAAAAAACATCATATAACGCTTGACAATCAGGCCAGGCTTGACCTGACGATACACAACCGAAAAAATGCACTTTTACAGGTTCTGCTGATACTTACATACAATGCGATCGACGCGATCTCTGAGTACCGCACCGACGACGGGCACATCAGCATCTCTGCGGTACACGAGGATGAGCAGATCGTGCTGGAGGTGTGTGACAACGGCGGAGGCATTGCGGAGAATAATTTAACCAATGTTTTTGAACCCTACTTCACGACAAAAGGGAAAAATCACGGTACGGGGATGGGGCTCTATATCGCTTCGAATCTCGCCAAACACTATCTTCAAGGAGACCTTTCGGCGCACAACAGAGACGAAGGCGCCTGCTTCACCCTTCGCATCGCTGCAACCCTGCATTTTGACAGGTAGAAATTGATCGCATCGGGTCTTGTCAAATTGAACATTTTTGGGAATGCCTAAAGCGCATAACGATCAACTCCGCTTTTGTAAGCGAGGCGATATGAATCGTCAAACTGCGCGTAATAGAACTGTGCTATAGTATGTGCCATGAATAAAAGTGCGCTGCTGGCCGAATTTTTCCTCATCTTCCTCTCTCCGCCGCTGCTCATCGTCTGGGGACCTCTGCCAAAAACAGCCATCATGCCGGTGCTATGGGTGGTCTCTCTCTATGCCTATCTGCTCCTGCGCAGCAGCAGGGTCAAAGTCCTGGCGATCGACTTTGACCGTCAAGCACTCTACGCCGTACTGAAACGATTCGCCGCTGTCGGCACGGTCATAACGCTTTTTGTCCTGCTCTATCTACCCGATCTCTTTTTGGCACTGCCCAAAACCAGACCGTGGAAGTGGCTGGCTGTCATACTTATCTACCCGGTTTTATCGGCATTTTTACAAGAGATCCTCTTTCGGGGCTTCTTTTTTCACCGATACGAAAAGCACTTTAAAAAGCGTCCGCTGCTGCTTGTCACGCTTAACGCCCTGCTCTTCGCCTATATTCACATTGTCTTCGGTAACTGGCTTGCCGTCATTTTTACCTTCATCGGAGGCCTCCTGTTCGCCCATACCTACCTTAAAAGCCGCTCGATCCTGCTGACCGCCATCGAGCACTCCCTTTACGGCGACCTGCTCTTCACACTCGGGCTCGGGTACTACTTTTACCACGGCACGAATTTTTAAGGTCCATGATATGTTTTATGACCTTCACACTATAATGCCGTTCTAATATAGAGATGACACAAAGGAGATAGCAATGCTGGCAATGATGATAGGTTTTTTTAAAGGTCTCTGGCAATACCGCACCCAGGTGAAAAAGCAGCACAAGTGGATTGTAAAATACACGGCGCAGAAAAATTATGCCCTCAACCCGAGCTGGATGATGTCGACGAATCTCGAGATTTGGCTGAGCGAAATGGAGGCGACCTTCGGAAAACGCTACTGCCCCTGTTTTGAACCTTCAGGCGATGCCAAACTGGACAAACAGATGATGTGTCCCTGCGAGTTCATCGACGATGAGATCAAAGAGTACGGGACCTGCCACTGTGCCCTCTTCGGCAGCGCCGACCTCGACAAAGCGGGCTGGAAAGCCTCGTCCAAGCGTCTGATGGGCGAGTACCAGGTGCCGCTCAACCTCAAAGACGGCGTCCTAGACACCCGGGGCATGCCGCTTGACCCGCGCCGCAACCTCCCGATCCCCGACGCCATGCACCAGCTCAAATCGACGCTCAACAGCTACCGCGGCGACACGCTGAAAATGATCGTTGCAAGCAAACAGGAAGCCCTCAACCTGGAAAAGATCGCTTCGTACCGCGGATACGGCTTTGCAGAGGAGGCCAAAGAGGACCATTTTGAAGTGACCCTGCAGTTCGACGGCAGCTGCGCAAAAGGTTCTACCGCCAGCTGCGGGAGCTGAACAGACAGAGCATCCCTTAACACTCCCGGCAACCGGGAGTTGTTTCTCTTCACCTAACCGCCTCCTATACTTTTACCCATATCTTTAACCATGATAATTGCCTAAAGGTTTTTATATTATCATACAGCCATACACCTGGTCCGTATCGCCGGATAAAAATCTAAACGAGAATAAATGCGCAATACACTTGTACTGCTGACATTTTTCACCTCATCCCTTTTTGCCAATATGGGTGCCATTCTCATTGTCCCCCGTGACGCAGCTGTTGTCATCGGCCTCTACTCGGGGCTCTGCGCTGTCTCTACCGACATAAATATCGATTCGACTGATCCGGCTCTCGATGGAAGGTCGTACCGTTTTAGAAACACCGACCCTTTTATCGGCGGATTGATCGGCATTCAGAACAGTTATTACCGCTTGTCTCTTTCGTACGATATCAACAGCGATTCAGACATTCGTCTGCAAAGGTATCTCCTTGATTTCGATTTCAAAATAGGCAATCAAAACCGATTTAGACCGGTGGCGGGGTTCGGTGTAGGTGTTTCCAGCAGCCGGTACAAGGTCGATGGAAAGAAGATCGATCAGAACAACGGTCTTCTTGTATTCCGTGCCGGCGCAGAATACAGGATCGACAAAGACAATGCACTGGAATTTTTATTGGAGTACGCCCATATGCTCGATGCAGGCGGAAGCAATTATTACAATGGCACGGATTTTACGACCTACACGATCGGAGAGCAGCACGCGGTCATGTTTCGTGCCGGGTACAACTTTACGTTCAAATAGATCGATAAGGCGATGAAGCCCTTCCCAAAATCGGGATTGGCTTCAAATAAGATTACCGTTGCGGGACCTCGGTCACTTCCAGATAGTGGTTCTCCACGACGCCGTAGCCGCCATACTTGTATTTGAACGTATATAACTATTCACGCTCATAATCTGGGTAAACATCGCATTAACGGTCCCGCCCTCCTCGACCGGGCTAATGTCCATATCATGCCTGTCGGTTCCCCCGACAAACAGAGGGTGCAACAAATCATCAAGGTTGAATATCTGCGTCCGGTTCAGGCCTACGTATGAAGAGGAGCTCTTTTATCCCCATCAGTCAATACGAGCTAAAACTTCTGAAACTTCGCATCGCATCAAAGGAACAGGTCGTGAGTTTTATAACGATAGAAGATGAGATGTGGCGCAACAAAGTCGTCAGCAACTCCGTCCTCCGAACACTTATCCATAGGCTTCGATCAAAAATGGAATATAAACTGCTAGAAACCGAATTCAGATACAGGGTAAAACTGTGATCCGATCGGCCATCACTGTCACATAGTGTTCACACCAAACGATGGCAAAAAACAGATCAGTTGCTTCGCACAAGCGCTGCAAAATCGATCGATTCTGTCTTCTCTTCCTCTTCTATCGGCACTTGATGAAGATCCCCGCTGAAGATGTAATCGCTGCTTTTGAGAATACACCCTTTCATACCCGGGATACACGGTTTTTCAACGCGTTTGCAATACCCTTTCCAGTCATATTGGCAGCTCCAGCCCATAGGAAACCTTTCGATTTTTTACAATAATTATAGCACTATAAACAGGAGAGCGTCAGATCGAGAGTCCATCATGCGGGACTTTATTGCTTTGCGGAAAATAGCGGAAATAGTTTTTTTTATTTAATGATATGAGCCTCCACGCTTTCAGGAACTCCGAAGGAGGCTCTAAACTGCCGATCCCGGCGGGAAACCGGAACCGCACACCTTCTTTGGCGACTCTGTTTTTAAGGTAAATGGAATGCGATGTTGAACATGTGCTACAATCTCAGGAACTATATGATGCTGACAACTATTATGCATAATCCCTTTCAACAGGGTGCTTGTTTTGTCAGAAGGAGATGGCAGTGGACATAATCATTGCAGGTGCGGGAACGGTTGGCTTCAGACTTGCCACAACGCTCAGCGAGAAACACAATGTTACCGTCATTGACAAAAATGCGGAAGCCCTTAACCGTCTGCAGGAGAGTATTGATATTCTTCCCGTTATCGGCAATGCCGAAAATCCTCTGACTTACCAATCGCTTCTGGACAAGGATGCCGATCTCTTTATTGCGATCACCGACAGTGATGAAGCCAACATCATCTCGTGTCTGATCGCCGACGAGTTCATCAAAGTCGACAAAAAGATCATCCGCCTCAGAAATGCTTTTTTTGCCAAATGTACGATCGCGCAGAAGCTGGGCATAACCGAAGCCGTATTTCCGATCGCACGAACAGCCCATGCGGTCAAATCACTCCTTGAATTTCCCGAAGCAAGCAGCGTCAAAAAACCCAATAAAAGTGATCTCTTGCTTATCTCCATACAGGTACAGTATGAAGCAGCGGACTTTCTCAGCACTG
>CAZNQJ010000051.1:0-7685 GCA_964575205.1 uncultured Campylobacterales bacterium
CAGGCCCGGGACGTTCTGCACAAAACCGACATAGTAGTAGTTCTCGTCAAAGTATCCCTTGCTCTCATCCGCATCCGTATGCAGGATCGAGGCCTGGATGAAAAGGTCGGTATAGATCCCTTTCTTGTTGCCGCCGCGCGTCAGCTCGACACGGTAGCTTTTGGTGTTGGCCATCCAGTTGTAGCGCGCCATCGAACGGGTGTAGCCCGCTGTCGGAAAACCGCGCCACGGCGTGATAAGGTCGGCCTCGTCAAAGACCTGCGAGTAGCCGAGGTTGAGCTTGTAGATGCCGTAGCCTCCGACCAGGCGCGCCGCCACCATCTGCGACTCCAGCGAATCGGCCTCTTTGTAGCCGCCGCTCTCCCCGCTCTTGCCCGCAAGCTTGCCGCTGTAGCTTGAGCCGCCTATCTCGCCGGCACCGTTGTCAAACTGTTTGATATAGCGCACGCCCGGCGTCAGTGAAAAACTGCCCATGCCGATCTTGTAGTTCGCCTCGGCCATCACCTCGGAGAGCAGCTCCGGCACCGCGTAGAACGAGGCATCGAATGTCAGGTTTTGAATCGACTTGTTGTGAAGGTCACCCACGATCAGCGGTGCACTGGTACTTACACCGGCCGCGGTGAGGCGGGTAAAGGTAAGCCCCTTGTGCATCGCCGTATCGTCATTTTCGCTCCACTCCGGATTGTTCGCGGAGGTGGAGTTTGCATCGCCGTACATCAGCACCGAGTGCGTCTGCGTATGGTCGCGCAGTTTCTGCTCTGCCAGGTAACCGAGTTTCAGCGCCGTATCCGGGATCGCCTTGGTCTCGAGAACGATACCGTCAAAAGCGTTCGGAATCATCTTGGTGTCGTTCGACTTGGTGTAGAACGTCTCTACCAGCTGACGTCCGATGGTCAGCTCGGTTTTCGGAATACCGCGGTAACGCAGATAGGCCTGCCCCAATACACCCATCGACTTGTTCCCCGTGTTCGCATAATCAAACCGGCTCAAAACGTCTTTGCCGGGCTTCAGCCTGTTGACCGGGTCGTTATCCTCGTCAAAAAAGGCCTTCGAGTAGTAGAGACCCGCCCCAAAGTCAACGTCCGCCAGCGCCGCGCTTTTGTAGATGAGCGATCCGCCCAGACCGCTGACCAGATGGGAATTTTGCTTCGCGGTCTCTCTCTCCCAGCCGTAATAGAATGTATTCGAACGCAGACGTCCGTAGAACATCCCCTCGGTGAACATCGCTGCGAAACTGCCGACAGCACCCGGTTTCGTGTTATAGACTTCCTGGTAATTGGTCTTCAGGGTGCGCTTGGGCAGTTCGTCTGCAGATAATGCGCCCGACGAGATCAGAATTGCGGCACCCGCTATAATACTGACTCCTGCTGTTTTTCGTTTCATACTTATCTCCTTCTTCTTCTACGGTCCATTGTGCAAATAAGATGCTCGGATTTTACCGTTATATTTTTAAATATATAACGATATTGTCGCATTCTAGCGTTATATTTTAAAATATATAACGAAAATGTTCCGAATTGTCTCTTTTTCATGTATAAGTAAATTTTTCTGCAAAAGCGAAGAAGCCCTCTAAATAGCCGGCAACGCACACGAAAGGTCAAAACAGGCACGGCAGCGAAACGCTCAGATAGCAGGAGAGCGCCTTTGGACGGCACGCGAAAAAAGCGCAGCTGTGTCGGCCGTTTGAAGAGGGTACCGGGCTGTTAAGATGCCCTTGATCTTTCGGCAGAGTGCCAGTGGATGAAAAATCCTGATTTTAGCTTAAATTAATGGCATCAGTGAGAAAATGCGGTCTCAATATAAGGGCAGACATGCAGCTAACGACCCGGCAGATCAACGATTTTCAGACCAACGGCTTTCTTCTATTGGCGCAATTTGCCGACCATCAGCTCTGCGATGATATCCGTAAGCTCGCTGCCCACCATCTCTTTGAGCAGGTAGAACCTATCGAGAGCGAAGAGGAGTACCTGCAAAAAAGCACCGACTCCAAAACAACACGCCGTCTGCGCCAGGTCTATGACAGAGAGCCGCTCTTTGCACGGTGGATGACAGATCCCGGGATGCGCCCTGTTTTGGAGCAGCTGCTCGGCGAAGAGCCGTGTCTGCTGCTGGCACACCACAACTCCATCATGACCAAACTGCCGCATGTCAGCTCCGTCACCTCCTGGCACCAGGATATCCGCTACTGGCACTATGAGAACGACAATCTGCTGAGCGTCTGGCTGAGTCTGGGCGATGAGTTTCTTGAAAACGGCCTGCTTGAGTTCATACCCGGCAGCCACAAGATGAAGTTTACGCCCGATCAGTTCGACGAAAAATCAGGGTTTAGAGATGACCTGCCGCAGAACCAGGAAGTCATCGCCAAACGGGTTCATTTCGATCTGAAAAAAGGCGATGTCGTTCTGTTCCACGCCAAAACGCTGCACCATGCCCATAAAAACAATACCGACACCCCTAAACTATCGTTTGTCTACAGTGTACGTGCGCGTTCAAACAGACCGATACCCGGCACACGCAGCGATTACAGAGAGATTGCTCTTTAACAACTCAGGCATGAGCAGGCGAGTTTCATCAAAGCCGGTTCGATCTCATGTTTTTTATTGGCAACATCGGCGATGGACTTGTAGTTAAACCGGCCGCTGTTATAGCAGCTGATCTTGTCTTTTTCGCCTGCCAAAAGCCCGTCAATGCCAAAAGCGATAAACCGGTACGCCATCAGCCTGTCCCGGCTTGTCGGGTTCCCGCCGCGCTGAATATGGCCCAGAACCGTTGCGCGCGATTCGATACCGATCGTCTTTTCAAACCACTCTGCGATCTCATGGGAGGACTGCCTTATCCCTTCCGAAACAACCGCTAAAAAGTAGCGGCGCCCCTCCAGAAGCTCCTGCCTGAACTTCGCTTCGTAATTGCGGAGATCATAAGGCACCTCCGGGATAAGACAGAGCTCGGCGCCCGATGTGACCCCTGAGACAAGTGCCAGATAGCCGCAGTCGCGCCCCATCGTCTCGACCACAAAAGCACGTTTGAACGACGACGCCGTATCCCGGACGGCATCGAGCGCCTCTCTGATGATATTGAGCGCCGTGTCGACACCCAGACAGTAGTCGGTGCCGACGATGTCGTTGTCGATCGTCGAAGGGATCCCCGCAAACGCGACCCCGTGCTCTTCATAAAACTTCTCCATTCCGCGGAAACTGCCGTCGCCGCCGAGCACGACCAGCTTGTCGATGCCGTGTTTGTCCAGGTTCTCCTTGGCTATCTTGCGGTAGGAAGCCTCCATAAAACGTTTGGAACGGGCCGAACCGATCTTCGTGCCGCCGCGGTTGATGATGCCGCTGACATCTTTGTAATCCGCACTCTCGATCTTATTATCGATCAACCCCTCAAACCCGTCATAAACCAGATAGGGCGTCAGCCCTTTGGCTATACCGTATTCGACAAAATGCTTGATGGCGGGGTTCATGCCTGAAACATCTCCGCCAGAGCATAAAATAGCTATGTTGCCCATATCAATTTTCTCCTCTTGCTCCGATGGTTTTTACTGATCTTACTTTACTCTCAAAAGAAGTGAGGTTGCTCACTTCTCTTTGGGAGATATCATCTCCGCCAGAGCATAAAATAGCTATGTTGCCCATATCAATTTTCTCCTCTTGCTCCGAAACATAAAACAGCTCTCTTTTTCATTTCATACCTTCACGTCAATTCTGCCTTATTGTACTACAAAAGGTATAATGCGTTTTATGAACACACAACTTTATTTTTTACGTTCCTCCGAACATTTTATCGTCAAAGAGCTGCTCCATTATGCAGCCCGCCTCGACGAGACGGCAGAGACCCTGGATGCCCATCCGTCTCTGGAACAATACCATCGCAATTATGGCAATTTCAGCGGCGATATCGGCGTCTATGTGACCGTTGAGCATAAAGTCGCCGGCGGGGCCTGGGTCCGTCTGCTCCTCAACGGCTCTGCCTATGTTGACACGAACACACCGGAACTTGTTCTGTCCGTCTTGCCGCAATACCGCAATCAGGGTCTGGAGACACTTATACTGGAACAGCTTTTCAAAGAGGCTGCAAAGATCTATCCGCAGGTATCACTCTCCGTCCGCAAAGACGACCCCGCTGTAAACCTCTACGAAAGGCTAGGTTTTCAAAAAGTTGAAAACTCGGAGCAGTCCGACAGCAGAGGTTCGCCTACCTTCACAATGGTCAAAAAGTTTGAGAAAACGCTGCAAGATGAGCCGGAGCAAAAAAGCCTCGAAGAGGAACGATTTAGAAAATCATTTGGATTTTAGATCTTTTGAAGAGGAGAGCCGCAAGGGCTCCAGAGATGATGCCAAAAGGCATCAAAGCAGATCATTTTAGAAAGAGACCTGCGCCGTCAGCATATAGTTTGTCGAATTATCCTGCGCACCGCTAGCTTTATCGCCATTGGCGGCAACATCGTTATCATAGGTCAACACGTTGGCTACCCATTCAATATTTCTGTTTTGTTCCCAGACAAAACCGCCGTAATAGGTGTGTTTTGTCAACGTCTCATCGCTACCTGCACCATATTTTTCCTCTGGTGTCCAGGCATCATAGCGGCCGACAACACGGAACTGTTTATCGTCACCGAAACGGTAGACGGCGTGGGCGTTGTACCCTTCACCCGCTTTGCTGTAAACATCCGGTGCATCCATCGTGTTTTGTGACTTGATGTACTGCGCAGCGATCATGAAAGACGGCATGTTGAATACGGTGTGCAGACCGCCCCAGATCAGGTCCTGATTCTCTTTAACCGTTCCGCCGGCAGGCTGTTGCGTGTATTTGTGGTTGTCCATATTGTACTGGCCGAAGAACGAAGCATCCCAGTAAGTCTTGGTCGTCTGCTTGTCTTTGCCCTTCTCGCCCAAGATGTGTGCCGTTGCACGCCATTCGAAAGAGATCCCTTTGCCGTCTTCGACGTTGTGGTAGCCTTCGCCGGTAAATAGACCCACTTCGCTGCCGAAGTATTTCGTCTCTGTCTTGAAGTTGACACCGAGGTCAGCCGAATTAGAGAGTTTTGCCGAGTTGTCCGCTTCGGTAAAGGTCCAGTGTGTATCACGGTAGAACCATGAGTTGTGCTCTTCATAGTCAATCCACGGACGGTGTGCCATACCCAGTTCGACACCCGTATACGGAAGGACCTCGTTCAGGTAGAGGTAGGCGTATTTGAAACGGACGTTGTAGTCGCCGGCGGTAGCATCGCTTGTAACATGCTCCATATCAAGCGTGACACGGAAGTATGATTTAGGGTCCTCAAGCAGGTAGGCTTTGAACTGCACATAGGCACGGCGCATCTCGAACTTGTCGGTATCGGAGATAGCCTCGTCCTTAAAATCAGTATGGGTAAAACCCAGGTAGGTCAAACCGCTGAACTGGACTTTTTCCGCATGGGAGTATAGAGGTATATCTTTCTTCTTGGACTCTTTTTTTGCGACAATAGAGTCCTGTTCCTGGTTCTGCAGGTAGACCTCTTGAGCACTGACGAAGTCACCCATCTCCTGGCGCCCTTCGCCGCCCTGTGTAAAGACCTGCCCTGTTGCGGGGTCGGTATAGAGCGTCATCGTTTCAGCATGGGCCGCTGCGCCCAGCGCCAGTACCGCGAGTGTTGATAGTACTACTTTTTTCGCCCCAAGGGCATTTATTACACTGCTCATTTTCATTCTCCTGAACTTATATTGGGTGAATTGTAAAACATTTTGGTTACACAGGGGTTACAAAACAGTTACCGTTCTCCCCCGCTTAAAAGGCCAGAAAATAGTGAGGAGGTGATGTTTTGTCAATCAGAAAAAAGGCCGGATACCCGCTGCTAACAGTTTGCTAACGCGCCAGGGCTACAATAGTATATCCCAAAAGAGAGATCTGATATGAAAAAAACAGTACTTGTTATTGCCGCTTTTTCTCTTCTGAGTTCGAGTGCGTTTGCCTATCATATGAATGTCTATGAAGATGCCGGAAGCAATGTAAGGAAGTTGTCGACACATCTGCCCGTGACCTTTTATTAATCCATACGTTTTAACATGAGAAGAGGGAAGGTACTCGCGGCTCTGCGCACAGTTATTCTTTTCCACTCTTTCTCAACTAAAATAAAGAACAGCGTTTGAACTGCCTTAATCATATCCGCATTTTATTTCCATTATGTAACAGGTAAAGGGTAAAAGAGCAGGAATGGTTTTGATAAAGATTAAAGTAAAAACTGAGAAGTAGGTTTTAAATAAGGCTTTCCCCCGCCAATCAAAGCGGAGAAAAAGAGAAGAAATTACTTAATGTTTTCCGCCCAATATTCGCGGATCATGTTCTTTGTCGCTTCAGGCAGCGGGATGTAGCCGAGTTTTTTCGCCGCGGCATCGCCGTTTTTGAAAGCGTAGTCGAAAAATGCGATGACCTGTTTGTTCGTATCACTCTTCTCTTTCGGAAGAAGGATGAAAGTTGCCGCTACGATAGGGTACGAAGTGTCACCCGGCTGAAGTGCCAGCATCGCGTAGAAGTGACCCGCTTTTGTCCAGTCTGCATACTGTGCCGCTGCTTTGAAGTTCTCTTCTTTTGCCGCAACCCATTTGCCGTTTGCCGTCTGCAGTGTCGCCGCCGCAAGATGGTTCTTCTCTTTATAGGCATTTTCGATGTAACCGATCGTATACGGTGTCTGCTTGACCAGAGAAGCAACCCCCTCATTACCCTTGCCGCCGATACCTGTCGCCCACTCGATCGCTTTGCCGACACCGTAGTTGTTAGCCCAGTACTCAGAGCTTTTGTTCAGGTAGTAGGTAAAGTTGTACGTTGTACCGGAACCGTCAGAACGGTGCACAACGATGATCTTTTCGTTGGGAAGCTTCAGCCCCTGGTTGTCGATTGCGATCTTGGGATCGTTCCACATCGTGATCCTGCCGGCAAAGATATCGGCTACAACCTCATTTTTCAGGTGAAGCTGTTCATCAGCAATACCCTCGACATTGATCGCAATAACGATCGAACCGATGACGGCCGGAAATTGAAGCAGTTTATCCTTGGCAAGCTCTTTCACTGTAAGAGGCTTGTCGGAAGCACCGAAGTCGACAATGCGCTTGGAGATCTGTTTGATGCCGCCGCCCGAGCCGATGCTCTGGTAATTGACGCGTGATTTTGTCTCTTTGCCGTACTGGTATGCCCAGTCATAATAAAGAGGTGCCGGGAAAGAGGCACCTGCACCGCTGATCTTGTCGCCTGCGATTGACGCTGCCGCAGTAACAGCGACCAGCAATGCACTAGTAACGAGTTTTTTCAACATAATTGAGATCCTTTTGGATATTTGATATCGGCATTGTAAAACAGGAATGTAACAAGAAGGTTACAGCGGAGCGCTTATTGCGGCGGGATAATGATATTTGTTTACATAATATTACATCCCTAACTCTTTTTGTGCCATACTTAAAAAAGTTTACTATGATGATTGTACCCTTTATGCTAAAAATGTTTGTAACCTTACTGTTACATAGCTCTGTTACAATCACCGAACTATTTTAAAACAATGAAAAACAAGGAGCATTATGCTGCCAAAATACGAGCAGAAGATCCAGAATGTCCAAAACAAGATCGCACAGCTTATGGAGCAGGTTGTCGAGGCAAATGAGATTACACTTGACGCCTATACCCGACATGACACCAGCGGATACAATGAGGTCAAG
>CAZNQJ010000052.1:0-7631 GCA_964575205.1 uncultured Campylobacterales bacterium
ACACATTACCGATCCATTTGTTCAGAAGTTCCCGTGTCTCCTGATCGGGCAGAACCATGTAGGGCGTAAGTAAAAACATATCATCAGGTTGGTAATAAAAAGGATAAGCAATCGCATAATCGGCAACGACAAAGTCCAGAGGGGACTCATTATATTGCTGAATGATCACTTCACTTTCAATATAGAGCTGCTGTGTACTCTGCTCAAAAGTCGCCGCAGCGACTGAATTGCCTTCCACATCTCTGTGCCACAATATTTTAGCCTCGGGCCGGCACTTCAGCACAAACGATTCGATATGGAGTTCATAATCTTCCCGAGGGCGCAGGAGCAAAGTCTGCGTGCCAAGTGTCACCTTGGCTGAATAGTTGTAATAGGTACGATGGACGATCTTATAGCGCTGCATATATTATCCTCAAAAAGCGCCGTTGTCCGCTTGGATCTCTTTGACCTGAACGACCTGTGATGCAGGATACAAGGCAGGTCCGAACTGGTTGTAAATAGCGACATCTGCTGCATCGCGGCCGTAACCGATTGCGACATACCCCCCGTTTATCTTATTAGCCTGTGTGGCATCAAAGGCGTACCACCGTCCCCCGACATAAGCTTCAAACCAGGCATGCAGGTCCATAGGCTCCAAGCCGTGCAGATAGCCCACTACCATACGCGCGGGGATACTGAGACTGCGGCACATTGCGATTGCCAAGTGAGAAAGGTCCCGACATACACCGGACTGTCTTGCATTGACTTCTATGGCAGAGACTTGAACATCACTGTGTTTGGATTCAAAGCGAATTGTGCTTTGCAACCATTGGGTGATGGCTCGAACCTGATCGTATCCCAGAAGCTCACCGGCAGTGATCTCACCCGCCATCTGACTAAAGTGATCCGATTCGCAGTAACGACTCGGCAAGAGGTATATGAGCACCGATTCAGGTAAATGCTGCACTTCTATGAAAGGCGCTCCGGGAGACTGATCTACATGATCGGGCGTCATTACTTCTGCAGCAGTATGGATGGCAAAGGCACCGACTGGAGCGATCAGCCGTTGACAAAGGTTGCCGTAGATATCAGTGAATTCCTCCACCGGGACACTTGGCACGATCTTGTACTCTTCAGAGGCTATCCACTGATTTGCACCGCTTCGCGGACGCAACATAAGGACAAAAGGTGTCGGCACGGTAATGTCGAATCTAAAATCACAACTTGTATGCAACCACATGCCTTTAACCCTCTCATTCTATTTAAAAACATCTTATACCTATTCACCTTAAATGCCGTGGGCACTTCTGCTCTATGAAACAACCTGATGCGAACCCGACCAAAAGTTTTCATCCTGTCATAGTTCTCTCAGAAGCGTTGCAAAAACGATATACTCCTCCTATGAAAATCCATATCGATCTAGACTGTTTTTTTGTCTCTGCCGAACGTACCCTGGACAAAAGCCTGATGGGCAGACCCGTCGGTATCGGCGGGCGGGGTGATACCAAGATATTTTCGCATGAGAAGAGCCGCCAGTTTCTCAGCCTTAAAAACAGCGGGGCCTTTGTCCCTGCCTACTTTTTTGAGCACCAATCCTCCGACAAGAATGACCTGCATCGGTTCATCGACCCGGACGGACGGATACGGGGGATGCTGACCACCACCTCCTACGAGGCGCGGGCCTACGGCGTGAAAACAGGCTGCACGATCCGCGAAGCGCTGCAGCTCTGTCCCGATATCATCATCAAACAGCCCAATATGCGCCTCTACCAGGAGCTCTCCTATAAGCTGAAGAGCTTCCTGCAGGAGCGTATCCCCGTCATTGAACAGGGGAGTATCGACGAATTTTACGGTGACCTTGACGGATGGGTAGAAGAGCGTGACGTGCCGCGCTTTATCGAAGAGCTGAAACATGAGGCGATGGCGCTGCTGGACCTGCCCCTCTCCGTCGGTGCGGCCTACTCCAAGTTCACCGCCAAGATGGCCACCAATGCGGCAAAGCCTTTCGGCACGAAGGTGGTCTACCCCCATGAGGTAGAGAGCTTCATACGCGATCTGCCCATCAGAGATTTTCCCGGAATAGGCCGCAAAACGGCCGCGAAACTTCAGGCGCGCGGTCTTACCACGCTGGGCGAGATCAAAAGCCACCCCCACCTCTTTCTGCATGCGACGAAGTCCCAGCGTGATCTATACGAACGGGTCTGCGGCATCGACAAGACGCCTCTTGAACAGGAGAGAGAGCGCAAATCCATCGGCATCTCGCGCACCTTCGATCCCGAGGCGGACCGGGAAGAGCTGCAGCGCCGCGTCATCATCCTCTCGCGCCACCTTTCGCATGCACTTATCCGCATGAAGAAACTTCCGACGCATTACACGCTCTCGCTAAATTACGAGATGCAGCAAAAAGCCCATGCCAACATCACACTCAACCGTCTTTTCAGCGAATCTTCCATGCGCGAGACCATGCTCGCCCTCTTTGCCGAAGCCGACCGGTACAAGAGCCTCAAAGCGATCCGGCTGGGCCTCTCCTGCAGCGCCTTCACCCAGAGCAACCGCAACACCTTCTCCCTGCTCGAGTATGAAGAGGACACCAAACGCCATCGCCTGACGCAGTCGACCTCCGCACTGCGTGAAAAATACGGGCTTGATACCTTGCAGTGGGGTGCGGAGCTTTAAATTATGAATTATGACAAGATGGCACCGTTTGCAGAACAGTGCCATCTGCCGCCTCTACCCTATATAATAAACATTTTTGTATAATTGATCAAATCAATAAAAGGCGGCACCATTCCTATTCCGATCCCATCCCTTCTGCAACAGTTCCGCTCCTTTTACATTCGGAACTATCCCGACGATCTTGAAAAAGCTGTCGACTACTTTGCCGTGTTCGGCGGACTCGGCTGGGAGATCGACACCGACAGGCCGCTGATAGAGCTGATCGAAGAGCTGATCCTGGATAATTACGGCCACCTTCACAACCAGATCATCGATATGACCCTGGGGGACTCCCTCAACCATGCGCTGCTGAGCGGGATCGCACTGGGCGACCGCCGTACCCACTCCGCCTATAAACGCGCCCGCGTCTCCGAGAAGACGGGCGATCCCGCCATCCGCTATCTCTGCCGGACGGGAATAATTGAACGGGAGGCCTCGCGGGAGGTGCCGCCCCAGCGCGAACACCCCAGCCAGAAGTTCAAAAAAGAGATCGAGAAGCATAACATCTCCGACAAACTGCACTTCACGACCCCGTTTCTGCGTTTTTGGTTCGCCTTCGTCTCACCGCTCTATAAAAGGATAGAGGAGGGGAACTATGCAGAGTTCAAATCGCGGTTTTCCGAACGCCAGCAGAGTTTCGCCGGCCTGATCTTCGAAGAGCTCTCTATCGAGCTGCTCAAAAAGAGCTTTCAGGAAGACCCTGTTCTGGAGGCGGGAAGCTATTGGGACCGACAGGTCGAAATCGACATCCTCGCCAAGACCCGCTCCGGCAAGATCATCGCCGGCGAATGCAAGTACACCAACACCAAGATCAACAAAAGCGAACTCACCAAACTCAAAGAGAAGTGCGCCCTCGCCGGCTTTGAACCGGACATCTACATTCTCTTTTCCAAACGGGGTTTTTCCAACGAGCTCAAATCACTGAAAGATGAGAACCTCAGGCTGGTCAGCGTCAAAAACTTTAAACAGCTGCTCGAAGAGGTCACACCCGCGGAGAAGATCAAAGGCTTTGCGAGACCGTGATTCGGGTTAAGCATTAAGCAAAGAGAAGCAGCAGGACTCTCATCTTGAACGGCACACCTCAGCATACATCTCGGGGCGCCGGTCTTTGAAAAGCCCCCAATACTCCCGCTGCTTTCTGTTTTCTTCCAGATCATACTCTGCGTAGATGATCCCCTCAACATCTCTCGATGCTTCAGCGATCTTGTGGCCGGTGTAGTCACTCATGAACGAAGAGCCGTAAAAGGTGAGAGAACAGCTCTCGCCCGCTTCGACACCGATGCGGTTGGCCGCAATGACCGGCACCGTATTGGCGGCCGAGTGGCCCTGCTGGACCCGCTGCCAGTGCTCTTTCGAGTCGACGTGGATCTCCGGTTCGCTGCCGATCGCGGTCGGGTAGAAGATCAGCTCGGCCCCCATCAGGGCGAGCGAACGCGCCGTTTCCGGGAACCACTGGTCCCAGCAGATCCCTACGCCGATCTTGGCGTATCTGGTCTGCCACACTCTGAAGCCGGTATCGCCCGGTTTGAAATAGAACTTCTCCTCATACCCCGGACCGCTCGGGATGTGGGTCTTGCGGTAGTTTTCCAGGACACTTCCGTCGGCGTCGATCATGACCAGGGAGTTGAAATAGCTGTCACCCGACTTTTCGAAATAGCTCAGTGGCAATACCACGCCAAGCTCAGCGGCCAGGGCACTGAAACGCGCTATCATCGGGTGGCCCTCGCGTTCCTGTGCCCAACTGAAGTACTTGGCATCCATATCTTTGCAAAAATAGAGCCCTTCGAACAGTTCGGGAAGCAGGATGATCTGCGCGCCGTTGGAAGCGGCCTCTCTGACCAGGCGTTCCGCTCTCTCGACATTTGCCTCTTTATTATCACCCATCGCCATCTGCACTGCAGCTGCTTTAACCATTGACGCTCCTTTTTGTTTTTTGCCTTAAAGTGTTCACTATTTCAAATCCGATCTTAAGCCCGCTTAACAGGACCAATGCCCAGATCGGCTCACCCAGGGCTGCGACCAGGAACCCGCCGCCTATCAGGGTGAGATGCAGTATTATAATCCTACCATAGGGTTCATTCATCACACTTTTAATCGGGTGTTCGCCGCGGCTCCGGCTGTCTTCATTTAAGAAATAGAGCAGATGCCAGAGAAGGTAGATGACGACGATCTTCCCGATATGATGGTAGATCAGTACCGCAGCAACATTACCCGGATGGAAAACCCCCTGCGGCGCAAAAAGTGCAAAGACAAAAACACCGTGCACCAGGGTGAACATGCCGTAATGCAGGCTAAAGAAAACTGCGGTAAAAAGGTTGGTCAGCCTGCTCTCTTTGGGGTAGTCGTTAATAAGCAGTTTAACGAGATAGCGCACCCCGAAGATGATATTCTCTATCCAGTAGAGTACGATCAGCTCAAAAACACCCCAGTGCCAGACCAGTACGCCGTAAAGCGGGGCAAGATTGACAGCTATCAAAAGAGATAAAAGCGCGTTTTCATTCAAGCGATCAATTTTTAGAAACAAAACAGACGACCCATACAGCTGGTTGAAAATCCCGAAAGCATACCAAAATATTGGTGACAGGCCCATTCAAACAATTTTTTTTGTAATACAGCGAAAATAAAGTTGTGTTAGAATAATGACAAACAATACTTCAACAAGAGAGCAACATGCAATCAAAATTAACCTTATCTCTTTCTGCCGTCCTGCTGCTGGGAGCGAGTTCGCTTCACGCGCTCAAATTCGAAACCCTCGGGTACAAATCGGTCGCGATGGGCGGTGCCGCCGTTGCCAGTTCAGCAACTTCGCTGGCGACCTACAACAACCCTGCCCTATTGGGTAAGAGGCCTTACGCCGTAGAGCTCTCTCTCGGCGGCGGCGTCAGCGAATATGACCACGGTGCCGGCGCATCGATCGCGAAGCTGGACGATCTCGGCTATACCGATACCATCGATAAAGGGTCCCGGGATTACCTCTTCCTGACAGCTGCCGACAAACAGAACCTTATCGACGGGACGGCCGTTGTTATCGATATGGACGGCAATGCTGTCAGCCTCGCGCCCCAGGGCTATCTGGCTGCCAAGGTCTCTGAATTCGGTTTTGGTGTCTTCGGGAGTTCCGACTCGGCGGCAACGGCGGTCGTTGACCAGGCGCATGATCAGCTCATATTTGAAAAAGATGGTCTATATTTCAAGCTGGAAAATGACGGAACATTTTCTCTGAGCAACGCCAATGCCTATACAAATACTTCCATTGAATATGCTATAAACAACAATCTTACCTACCTGGATGTCACGGGTGTCACCCTCGGCGAGGTCCCTGTCGCCTACGGTCACAACTTTGAAACGCTCCTCGGTAATGTCATGGTGGGCGGTGCGCTGAAGTACATGCGTGCTGTCACCTACACCGAAAAGATGAAGATAGACAACTCGGGGCACCTCTCTGGAAGCAGCGGCGAAAAATATGATAAAACCAGCGCTAACCTCGGTGTCGATCTCGGGCTGGCCTACCAGCCCGCGTTTGACTACGATCTGACAGTGGGTCTTGTCGCCAAAAACCTCAACTCGCCGAAATTCGACTTCTATGACGGCACTACCTACACGGTTGATCCGATGGTGCGTGCCGGTGTCGCCTATAATATCTTCGACTCCCTGGAGATAGCAGCCGATATCGACCTCACCAGCAATAAAATGCTCATCGAAGGCCTTGAAAGCCAGATGGTCGGCGGCGGTATCAGCTATGAACCGTTCAGCAACTTTTTTGCCCTTTCGCTGCGTGCCGGTTTGATGAAAAACCTTCATGAAAACGACAAGGCCGGCCTCATCTATACGGCCGGCCTGGGCATCGGTGTCAAGTGGCTCCAGATCGATCTTTCCGGTCAGATGTCGGGCAAAAACAATACGGTGCAGGGTACGAGCGTCCCGCAATACGCCAAGATCAACCTGGCGATTATCTCGCGCTGGTAAAACGCAAACAGGCATTCAGCCTATCGTCTCCATCGCTTTTCTTCTGAACAGCAGCGGGTCATCGATATTCGGAATCGGTGTTTTTCCGCCGCCGGTTCCCCGCACTTCAACGCTTCCGTAATTGAGTACCCTGCCGAGTACGCTTTGGTTTACCTGGAAACTTTCGACTTTGCTGTGGTTCAGTTCAAGCGTGTCCCTGCGGATCAGACCGCGTTTTACGATGACCCGTTTTGTCGTTACGGCCAATTCGGTCGAGATCTTGAATATAAAGGCATTGAGAAGGCTGATCAGGCCCGAGAAAATCAAAATAAAGGCGATCAGTCCAAAAACAGCCTGCTGATCACCGCCTCTCTTAAAAGCGATTTCAGACAGTGCGATACCGCCAAACAGCATTATCCAGCCCGGCAGATAGATTATCCAATGGACATGCGCCATATAAACGATCGCTTCACCCTCCATCAGGTTCTTGCTGACATACCCCATATAGGTCTGCCTTGTCATCATCTGTGTATACTGGAACTGGTCATCTTCATATTCGGGAAAAGAAGTGACGATCAGCTCGCCTCTGAGTTCCCACCCGTTTTCCATGTATTGGTGTATGGCGGCGACAAGGTCGTGTGTCGTACTTGCGATCAGTATCTCGACTTGCATGGGTCTCCTTTTATCGTGTTTGTCTATGCCGCTAAAGTGGCAGCCGTGCCAATCCCGGCGGGAACTTACCTTATCTTACCATTTTAGCATCGTTTTTTATATTTATTCCTGCTTGGGCGATAAAAGCATACGGTCGCCGTATGCTCGCAATTCTCAGAAAACTTTTTTTCCGTTGACATAGGTCGCGACAATATTTCTGTCATCGCCCATCATCATCAATGCGAACAGCCTCTCGCTTAAGCTGTCGAGAGGACTTTGCCGGGAATCTTTGACGCGCTCCATTCGCAGCTTTTGCAAGGCCGTTGCTTCAAAATCAAGCA
>CAZNQJ010000053.1:0-7605 GCA_964575205.1 uncultured Campylobacterales bacterium
CTTCGAGGACCACAAGCATATCCTGCGCGTCGTCACCGCCCTCGTGATCCTGCTCTTCTATACGCTCTACACCTCTTCGGGGCTCGTCGGCGGGGCGAAGCTCTTCGAAGCGACCTTCCATCTTGACTATTCGACAGCGCTGATCGTAGGCAGTTTTATCATCGTCTCCTACACCTTTCTGGGCGGCTACAATGCCGTCAGCTGGACCGACTTCATACAGGGCATACTGATGATGCTGGCGCTGGTCGTCACACCGGCCGTCGTGCTCTTTGATGTCGGCGGTGTCACCGAAGCGCTCAGGGTGATCGAAACGATCGACCCTTCGAAACTCGATCTGCTCAGCGGGAGCTCCTTTATCGGCATCATCTCGCTGCTGGCATGGGGGCTGGGCTATTTCGGCCAGCCCCATATCCTTGTCCGTTTTATGTCGATCCGTCACGAAGATGAGATGCACCGCGCCAAGACCATCGGCATGAGCTGGATGATCATCTCCATCACCGGTTCGCTGGCGGTCGGATTTTTCGGTCTGGCCTACGTCGTATCGCACGGGGTGGAGCTGCAAGACAGCGAAAAGATCTTTATCGTCCTCTCGCAGCTCCTCTTCAACCCCTGGATAGCCGGTTTTCTCCTTGCCGCGATCCTGGCGGCTATTATGAGCACCATCGATTCACAGCTGCTTGTCTCCTCTTCCGTGCTGACGCGCGACATCTACCACGCCATCCTGCGCAGAGAGGCCTCCGACTTCGAGCTGGTCTGGGTAGGAAGAGCCACCGTCATCGCCATCGCCCTGATCGCCTGGTATCTCTCCACCGACCGCAACTCAAGCGTGCTGGCTCTCGTCGCCTATGCCTGGGCAGGTTTCGGCGCGGCATTCGGTCCGCTCGTCATCCTTTCGCTTTACAGCAGAAACGTTACCCGGCGCGGCGCCCTTGCCGGTATGGTCGCAGGCGCGCTCACCGTTATCGTCTGGAAACAGCTCGAAGGGGGTCTGTTCGATCTTTATGAACTGCTCCCCGGTTTTATTGCGGCTTGGTTGGCTATACTATTGGTAAGCAAAACAGGAAACAGGGCCTCCGAAAACACACAGACGGTGTTCGATGAAGTCCAAAACAGATTAAAACCCAACTCTTTTAAGGAAAACAGATGAAAACGAAGACGAAGCGTATTGTGATCAAGGTCGGCAGTGCGGTTTTGACGGAAAAGAACCATATCGCCAAAGAGCGCATGCTCAACCTGGTCTCGATGATCGCCGAACTTAAAAAAAGCTATGACGTCATTCTCGTCACCTCCGGCGCGGTCGCGGCAGGTTATTCGGCCCTTAAACTCGACAAAAGCAAACAGATCGGCAAGAAGGCGCTTGCCGCGGCAGGCCAGCCCATCTTGATGACAGCCTATAAAAAGAAGTTCGACATCTACGATATCGACACGGCGCAGATCCTGCTCACCGAAGATGATTTCGACTCGAGAAAACGGACAAAGATGTTTCAGGAGATCATCGATGCCCACCTGACGCACGACATACTGCCGATCGTCAACGAAAACGACATCACCTCGACGCCCGAACAGCTCTTCGGCGACAACGACCAGCTCTCAGCCAATGTGGCCCATGCGACGAATGCCGATCTGCTGGTCATCCTGAGCGATATTGACGGCTATTACGATAAAAACCCGCACGAGTTCAAAGATGCGAAACTCTTCAAAACCCTCTCCAAGATACCGGAAAAAGAGCTGCTTGATGAGTCGACACCGAACGACCCCTTTGCAACGGGCGGCATCGTTACCAAACTCAAGGCAGCTGATTTTCTCATCAACAGAGGCAGACGGATGCTGCTGTGCAGCGGTTTTGATCTGAGCGCGGCAGAGTCCTTCCTGCTTAAAAACGTACAGACCCTCGGCACCCTCTTTACGCCCGCCGAAGAGAAAAAGTGCGAATAAACACGCTTCGCAAAAGAGGCGCTGCGGAGCCGATTATGCCGAAAAACCGCATCGGCTGATTTTGGCCGCTCTCTGCACCCTGTTTCGGCGTGGTGTATAATAGTGCAGATACCCACAGGAGGACAGCATGAACAGAGCCTACGAACTCTCCCTCTACCTGCAGAGAAAAGGGGTACTTGCCTCGCCGCGGCTTATTGAGAGTTTCAATGAGGTCGACCGCAGGGACTTTGTCCCTTACGCGCTGCAGGATCAGGCCTATGAGGATTATCCCCTCGCCATCGGCGAAGGGCAGACGATCTCCCAGCCCTACACCGTCGCGTTTATGATGGAACTTCTGGAGCTCAAGGAGGAGGACACGGTCCTGGATATCGGCTGCGGTTCGGGATGGACCACCGCCCTTCTGGCCCATGCCGTCCCTTCGGGTTTTGTAACGGGGCTCGAACGGCTTGAGCCGCTTCTCGACTTTGCACGGGAGAACCTTGCCAAATACGACTTCAAAAACGTCCGCCTCGAGGTGGCCGCAAAAGCGCTCGGCATCCCGAATGAGCGCTTCGACAAGATCCTTGTCTCCGCCGCCGCGGAGGAGCTGCCGCTCGAGCTTGTCCGGCAGCTCAAGCCCGGCGGCATCATGGTCATCCCGATTCAAAATTCGATCTCGGTGATCTACAAAAAAGAGGATGAACGCTTTGAACAGAGAGATTTCTACGGCTTCCGTTTCGTACCGCTCATCTACTGAGAGGCTGCTGCAAAAGTGCTATTCGTTGACGAAATAGCTCTCGGGCATAAGCTTGATACGCTGTTCCAGTGCACTAAGCTTTTGCAGAAGGTCGTAGGTCAACTTTTGCAGATCGTTGAAATAGGCTTTGGCTCTGTCTTTCTGCAGTGAATCAACTTTTGGTCTGCCGCCGGTAAACCTTGCCAAGAGTCCCTTTTTAGCTTCACCATAATAGATCCGGTAGATCTTCTGGTATTCGGTATGCCAGAGAATATGCTGCTGTTCGATCTCTTCAAAACTTTTTGATCCCATCAGCTTGCGCAGCTGCTCCTCATCCCTGTACATCCAGCTGCCGAAACCGCACTCTTTGTAGCTGAGCGGGGTCGGATCCTCTTTCAGCGGCACCCCTTCAACCAAAAATTTTATTTTTTGTATCTGGTAGGTGTGTGACTGGCGCGCACTTTTGATTTTATTTTGCATATCCTCTTTTGTCATGGAACTGCTCCTGATTTTGCGTATTATATTGGAAAATGGCTACAATGGTCTTGTAATAGCGATATGTTTGATATTATATTGATAGTTTATATTTATAATACGTTTTATCTTCAATACTCATCAAGGAATATGATGCCAACACCTTTAGACCAAGAGATCAAACTCGATCCAAAACGCTATATTGTCAGTAAAACAGACGCCAAAGGGATCATTGAGTACGGTAACGACTATTTTGTCGAGATCTCCGGCTACAAAGAGAGCGAATTGATGGGCAAGCCCCATAACATTGTGCGTCATCCCGATATGCCGAAAGTTGCCTTCAAACTGATGTGGGAGCGCATCTCCAAAGGCAACAATTTTGTGGCCATCGTAAAAAATATGGCTAAAGACGGGCGCTATTATTGGGTATTTACGGAGTTTGAACCGAAAGTTGATCCTCTCAGCAACGAGATAAAAGGCTATACGGCATTTCGCAAGGCCGCACCGCAAAAAGCGATCGACACCATGGCTCCGATCTACAAAAAACTTCTTGAGATCGAAGCTGAAGGGGGCGTGGAAGCCTCCGAAAAGTATCTCAAAGGCTTCCTTGAAGATAACAAAACAACCTACGACGAGTTCGTTAATGACCTTGTCGGCAACAAAGGAGTATTCAAGCTCTTCTTCAGCGCTATGAAAAAACTTTTCTCGTAACGTCTCTTTGCTCCGGTGCAGAGAACGGCTTCCGTTTTCTGCCGCTTCTCAACCGATATTCTATTACAGGCGTTGGGCGAAATACTCCGCCATCTTCTCGAGCGTATCGACCTTGCCGTAGTCGCTCTCAGGTACCTCTACCCCCATCGCTCTGTTCAGACCGGTCAGCACCTTTAAAAAATCGAATGAGTCGATCTCCAGCGAGCGCTGCAGGTTCGCATCGGGCTCAATATCCTCTTCTTCAACATCGGGAGCAACTGCCAGGATCTGTTCGATAATGGCGCGCTTGATCTCTTCTTTTGTCATAGTAGTTCCTCAATACAAATTCTTTCACAATAAGCTCTTAAAACGGCTGCTTCGGCAGCGTAAAGCGCCTTCACAGCAGGCTCTCCGGTTTCTGCAAAAGCGCGTTCAGCCTCTCTAAAAACCGGGCGCCGATGCGGCCGTCCGTGGCACGGTGGTCGCCGGCGATGGTGGCCTGCATCACCTTGCGCACGCTCAGCGCGTCGCCCTCCGCCCAGGGGGCGTCGGCAATACGGCCGAGCCCGATAATGGCGACCTGCGGCGGGTAGATGACGCCGTAGACACTCTCCACACCCAGATCGCCCAGGTTGGTGATGGTGACCGTCTGCTGCGTCATCTCGCTGCCGCGCAGTTTGCCGGCACGGGTCCGGGTAATCAGCTCATCGAGCGAGCGCATCGTCTCGTCCAGGCTCATCGCCTCCGCGTTAAGCAGCGCCGGGGTGATCAGCCCTCCCTTGCGCAGCGCGATAGCGATGCCGGGATTGACCGCCCGGCTTATCTGCGCACTCCCCTCCTGCCAGAAACCGTTGAGTTCGGGTACCTCCTGCAGCGCCTTTACCACGGCGCGGATCAGCAGGGCGGCGGGCAGTATGCGCTCTTTGATGCCGCGCTCGGCGTTAAGGGCTGTCAGCCACGCCAGCGCCGGCGTCATGTTGATCGGCGTGGAGAGGTAGTAGTGGGGGATCTCGGCATTGGAGCGGCTCATCGCTCTGGCGATGGCCTGCCGCATGCCGTCGCGTTCGGGGGCTTTTTCCGCCGGCTGCACGGCAGCCTCCACCTCTTTCAGCCGCACGGCAGCGCCGCTTTCGGAAGCCAGCGAGGCCAGTTCAATGCCCAGCTCGCGGGCTCTTTTCCGGGCCGCCGGAGAGGCTTTGATCCGCGCTTCGGAGGGCGACGCTTTGGCCGGCGTCTCTTTGGCCTGCGCTGCGGCAGGCACTATTGACGGTTCACTCTCTGCAGGTTCCGGCAGCGAAGGCGCTGTTTTGGCTTCCGCTAACGCTTCTTCATCTTTCTCTGCGGCCGGCGGCGGTTCTGCCTGCGTTTCCGGCTCGGAAGGCGCTGCTTCGGCTTCGGGCTCAGCAACTGACGGTACCGCTTCGGGTTCGGCAGGCGTTTCGGCCGCCGCCTCCCGGGGAGCTTCGCCGCCGGTTGCGATCAGGGCGAGCGGCGTGCCCACGGCGCACTCGGTCTCCTCTTTGACAAGAATCTTTTCGACGGTCCCCTCTTCGAAGACCTCGATCTCGATAACCCCTTTGCTCGTCTCCACCTCAGCGATCACCTGCCCTTTTGTCACATGGTCGCCCTCTTTGACCTTCCACTCCATCAGGACAGCCGACTCCATATCGGCGCCGAGGCTCGGCATCTTGAATTCGCTCATAATGCCTCCATCAGCTGCCGCGCCATTGCGGCAATCTTTTCGGGCTGCGGTATCGCGCCCTCTTCGAGATGTTTGGCATAGGGAAGAGGGACCTCAACCGTGCAGACCCTGCCCATCGGGGCATCGAGCTCGAAAAAGGCCTGCTCGTTGATGCGCGCCATGATCTCGGCGGAGAGGCTGCCCGACTTCCACCCCTCGTCAACGATCATCACCCGATGCGTCTTTTTGACGGAGGCCATGATCGCCGCGTCGTCAAGCGGCCGCAGGGAGCGCAGATCGATCACTTCGGCCTCTATCCCCTCTGCCGAGAGCGTCTCCGCCGCCTTCAGCGCCTTGAAGAGGTTGATGCCGTAGGCCAGAATAGTGACATCTTTGCCCTCCCGGTGAAGCAGCGCTTTGCCGATAGGCAGCGGCGCTGCCGCCGTATCGAGCTCCCCTTTGGTGTTGTAGAGCAGCGCGTTCTCGAAGATCAGCACCGGATCAGGGTCGGCCAGCGCCAGCCCCACCATGTCGTAGGCGTCCTGTACGGTCGCCGGGATCAGCACCTTGAGCCCCGGAATATGGGCGAAGAACCCCTCCAGCGTGTGCGAATGCTGGGCTCCGAGCTGCTTGCCGCCGCCGGTCGCCATGCGTATAACGAGAGGGACGTTGAACTGCCCGCCCGACATGTGCAGCATAGCCGCGGCATTGTTCATGATCTGGTCAAGCGCCAGCAGGCTGAAGTTGACCGTCATGATCTCCACGATCGGGCGCATGCCGTTGAGAGCGGCACCGATGCCCGCGCCGGTAAAGGCCAGTTCGCTCAGCGGCGTATCGATGATGCGGTCGGGGCCGAACTTCGCCTGCAGCCCCATGCTGACGGCGTAACAGCCGCCGTATCGGCCGACATCCTCGCCCATCATAAAGACCCGTTCGTCCTTTTCCATCGCGGTGCTGATGGCCCGGCGCACCGCCTCTCTGTAGGTTGTCTGTTCGCTCATTGTGCTGCCTCCGGGGAGTAGACGAATTTTTCAAGATCGGCGAGGGGCTCAAGCGTCCCCTTTTCGGCAAAGGCGACCGCCTCATCGACAATCGCCGCGACCTCTTCTTCGAGCTTGTCGGCGCCGACCTCCGGCCAGTGCCCCATCTCTTCGAGTTTCTCCCTGAAGGTCACAAGGGGATCTCTTCTCTTCCACTCCTCGACCTCCGCTTTTTCACGGTAGAGCTCGGCATCGAACATGGAGTGGGCGCGGAAACGGTAGGTGAGGCACTCCAGGAAGAGAGGCCCCTTGCCCTCGCGGATCTCCGAGACCGCTTTGTCGGCCGCTTCGGCCACCGCGATGACATCCATGCCGTCCACCTGGCTGGAGGCGATGCGGTAGGCTGCCGCCTTCTCGGCAATATTGGTCTGCGATTCGGTGAACTCAAGCGCGGTGCCCATGGCGTAGCGGTTGTTTTCGCAGACAAAGAGCAGCGGAAGATGCCAGAGTGCGGCGAGGTTCAGCGATTCATGAAAGGCCCCTTCGGCCACGGCGCCGTCGCCGAAAAAACAGACCGTCACGCGGTTTCGCTTCATCATCTTGTCGGCGAGTGCCATCCCGACGGCCAGAGGAATGCCGCCTCCCACGATGGCGATGCCGCCGTAGAAGCGTGCCGCCGCGTCGAAAAGGTGCATGGAGCCGCCCCGCCCGCCGGAGCATCCCTCCGCCTTGCCGTACAGCTCCGCCATGATGCTCTCTGCGGAGACGCCCCGCGCAAGAGCATGCCCGTGTTCGCGGTAGGTGGAGAGTACGGCGTCTTCAGACCTCAATGCATGCATGATGCCCACCGCCACCGCCTCCTCGCCGATATAGAGATGCAGGAAGCCGCGTATCTTCTCGCTGCTGTAGAGCTCCACACACTTCTCTTCAAACCGCCGTATCAACAGCATCTTGCGGTAAAGTTCCCTGATCAGGGTCAGATCCAGATACATCATAACCTCCTATTATTAATCTCATATCATCCGAACAAGTCCGGATAATATTCAGTCACTAAAGGGTACCTCTATAAACCCTAAAGCTTTTGCCTCTCGGCAGGAAAGTATCCTACTCCTCAAGTGTCGAGGTGTCGC
>CAZNQJ010000054.1:0-6514 GCA_964575205.1 uncultured Campylobacterales bacterium
GATGAAAAATCGTGAAATAGACCACATTAAAGCTGTCGGCATGGGTAGAATCGAATCTCTTTCTGCGGTTAAGGGTCAACAGATTCAAAAACACCTCCATAAACTCGACCACATTGCTCCTGTTTGGAATCAGTTTTTTATACGGCTTCTCAAAACGGCTGAAAAAGTAGAGATACGCGATAATGATCGCCGTGATGTCGAAGATAATGGCGATCATAAAGTGGCCCCACCGGTTCCATGCCATCACATATTTGTCCACCGCCGGGTCGGAGATAAAGGACTGGTAGTAGGGGTGGGCAATGTACATGCCCGTGATCACGGCACCCAGCAGGCAGAAGGCATTGAGCCAATGCATGATCCGCATGGACGCGGTCATCCTTTTGACTTGTTTATATCCAGGTTTTTTCATAATGTTTCCTTGTTAGATAGTACAGTTACTGTCTACTTTGTAAACACCGAGCGCTTTGCCTTTGGTGTCGACGACATGAACCGCACAGGCGATACACGGGTCGAAACTGTGGATAGTCCGGATAATCTCAAGCGGCTGATCCACATTGGCCAGCTTTGTACCGATCAGGCTCGCTTCGTACGCCCCCATACGCCCTTTGTAATCGCGCGGTCCGGCATTCCATGTTGAGGGCACGACCGTCTGATAATTGGTGATCTTGCCCTCTTTGACACGTACCCAGTGCCCAAGAGAGCCGCGCGGCGCTTCGGCCAGGCCGTACCCCTTGGTGTCGGCACTTACCTTGTCAAAGTCAAATTCCGTCCAGGTACGCAGGTCACCCGAAAGAGTATTGGCAGCCAGTTCGTCCACCCAATCGACCATCACATCGGCCATCAGCTCTGTTTCGATGGCGCGGGCCGCGGTACGCCCGACCGTTGAAAAGAGCACGGTAGTCGGCAGGTTGCCCCGTTTGAGAAAATTGGTCACATATTTGGTGATGCGTTCATCCCCTCTCGCTACACCGACGACCATACGGGCCAGCGGCCCGACCTCTACCCGGGTATCTCCATAGATCGGCGTCTTGATCCAGCTGTATTTTTCACCGGTTTTAAGATAGGCGATCCCGTCTTCGCGCTTCTGCAGACCGGTGTAATTCGGAACCGTCGTGCCGTCGTAGGGGTGCACCGGCTTTGCATCTTCGTACCAGGAGTGGGTCACATCTTCGGTGATCTCCTCCTGGTTCACATCTTCAACCTTGCTCAAATCGCCGTTGTAGACAATGCCGCTTGGAAAAAGAAGCGCTGAGCTGTAGAACCCGGTGTCGTCAAGACGGAAATCACCATAACTCATAAAATTCTTCAGACCGCTGCCGATGCCTTCAAGGGCCTCGTCGGCATACATCGTACCCGCCATATAGACATCCGGAAGATAGGCCTGCTTGATGAACTTGCGGTAGCCGATCAGAAGATCCTTATAGAGCGAGATACGGTAAGGGGTCTGAATGTCCTGGACACAGGTCACCCCGCCGACCACGATACTTTGCGGGTGCGGGTTTTTACCGCCGAAGATCGCCATCATCTTCGCCGCGTCGCGTTGAAGGTCAAGCGCCTGAAGATAGTGTGTCACCGCCAGCAGGTTCTGTTCCGGTGTCAGCTTATAGTGCTTGTTGCCCCAGTAGCCGTTTCCGAAAATGCCCAAACGCCCCTGTTTAACGAATTTGCCGACACGCTCTTTCACCCCGGCAAAATTCTCAACGCTGGCGTTCCAGGCGCTGACACCGGCAACTTTGGCCCATTTCTGCGCCTCAGCAACCGTTTTTTCGGGGTCAGCCGAAAGTGCCGAGACCACGTCGACAAAATCCAGTGCATGCAGGTGGTAAAAGTGTACGACATGGTCATGCACATAGAGGGCTCCCTGGATCAGGTTCCGTACCAGGCGTGCGTTCTTGGGAATCGTGATATCAAAGGCATTCTCGACCGCTTCGATACTCCGCTGGTAATGCGTTCCCGTACAGACGCCGCAGATGCGCATCGCCAACAGCCCCGCATCGCGGGGGTCGCGCCCCTGAAGGATCGTCTCTATGCCCCGGAACATCGTCGAAGCGCTGTAGGCATCGACAACGGTATTGTTTTCGTCGACGACCACTTCGATACGAAGGTGCCCTTCAATCCGTGTGATCGGATCGATTACAATATGTTTTTTACTCATTTTGATTCCCCCTCATCTTCTCTTTTACCGGCGATCGCACTCGCGGCGGCATGAATGGCGATACCGATACCGGCAGCTGTCAGCAGGCCCAGACCGAATTCGTCAACCGTTCTCTCTACGCCGCCGGTCGGCGCTTTGATCTTGGCATCCGCCATCGGCCGTTCGTAGGCATATTTGTCCCAGAAATCAGGCTCGGAACAGCCGATACAGCCTCGGCCGACGCCGACGGGCCAGTTGACGCCCTCGTTGTAACGCACAATCGAGCAGTTATTGAAGGTCATCGGTCCCTTACAGCCCACTTTATAGAGGCAGAAGTTGTTTTTTGCCCCTTCGTCCCCCCACTCTTCAACGTATTCGCCGGCATCGAAGTGGGCCCGGCGTTCGCAGTTGTCATGGATCCGGTATCCGAAGGCGAACTTCGGCCGCAGCAGGGAATCAAGCTCCGGAACCTGGCCGGTCATGACATAGTGAAGGATGACGCCGACCATATTGACCGGGTTGGCGGGACAGGCCGGGATATTGATGATCGGCTTGCCTTTGATGACATCCATCACGCCGACGGCTCCGGTCGGGTTCGGAGAGGCCGCCGGAATACCGCCGAAGGTGGCGCAGGCACCCACGGCGACGATAGCGGCGGCATCCTTGGCAACACGTGTCAAATAGTCGATATAGTTTTCCGCGGAAGGGCCCATCGTACACCACTCCCTGCCGGCGCCGACCGGTACCGACCCTTCGACGAAGAGCAGGTATTTGCCTTTGAAGTGTTCTATCGCGTCTTCGAGCTGCTTCTCAGCCTGATAACCGGAGGCGGCCATCAGTGTCTCATGGAACTCCAGAGAGATGATGTCAAGGATGATCTCATCGATCTTGGGCCCGTCTGAACGGAGAATCGCCTCAGAGTTACCTGCACAATCCTGCAGTTCTATCCAGATAACCGGTGTTCTGTTCATCAGTTCCGCTGCTTCTGCCACTAACGGGGCAAACATCGGCGGCAGCATCAGCATTGCCGTTGTGGCACTTACCCACTTCATAAATTCGCGACGGTCGGTTCCGTGTTCTGCCAGGAGTTCACTAAAGTCCAGCCGGTTGACAGGTTCTTGGGCACGAAGCTCTTTCAATCGGGCCTGACACTGTTCAAACAGACTGTTGTAATAGGACTCGCCTCTGTTGGTCTCCACCCGGGCACTTTTGGCTGTAAAAAGCTTTTTGACCCCTTCGATTCTATCTGACATCTGCTCTCCTTTATTATGGGCATCTCTCTTTTTCCCCTCTGAAGCCTGCTGAAATTTTTAGGGATGCCCTTGAGTGAATGATGATTACCTACGCTACATCAGGATAACTTAAACGAATATAATATTTGTTTATTTAAACTTAAACCTGTTATTTCTTATTTGCTTTCAGGACCAAACGAAAATATGGGGCCTTGCCTTGAAAGCGGTGTCATGAAACCTGAACAAAAAGAGCATCCCTTCGCAGCCTTCATTAAAGAGTTCTCAATTGGAGAGGCGTGCAGATTTGTCAGCAAACTGTCAAGAGAGTGTCCACAATCCCTGACACCATCGTACTACCATATGGCGATCCAAAGATAAGGAGTTACCCATGAAAAATCTACTGCTCATCCTGTTCTGTGCAGCCTCCCTCTCTGCGGCAAGCCCTGAAGTCACGCAATACATAGTGTCCCTTCAGTCAGAAGCGGCACAGGCCGATCCTGCCTTCAAAGGCTTTGACGCAAAACGCGGGGAACTGCTCTTTACCTCAGAGCATCTCGGCAAGAAGGGCAAGACCATCGCCTGTACAAGCTGCCATACCGCGAACCTCACCGTAAAAGGCGAAAACTTCTTTACGGGCAAAGTGATCGAGCCGCTCGCCCCTTCGGCAAACCCGCTGCGCCTGACCGATGCCAAAGAGGTCAAAAAGTGGCTGCGCCGCAACTTCAATGATGTCTACAACAGAGAAGGAACGGCGCAGGAAAAAGGTGATGTACTCCGCTACATCATGACAAAATAACCAAAGAAAAAGACGATGAAACAGTTACTACTACTCCCCGTAATATCAGTAATGCTGCTTGGCGCTGCCTACCTGATGGCGGACGATGACCGCTATGAAAAGGCGGATTTCAGACAGCCTGCTCAGCAGAGATCTGTCAGTCAACTGCCCGATAGCCCGCAGCAACAGAGCTACATCAAAGAGTGCGGCTCCTGTCATATGGCCTATCAGCCGGAATTCCTGCCCAAGAACGCATGGAAGACGATGATGAACGGCCTTGACGACCACTTCGGTGTCGATGCAACGCTCGCAGCGCAAGACGAAAAGATCTTGGCTTCCTATCTGCAGGAGAATGCGGCGGACAGCAAGCGTGTCGGCAAGCATTTTAAAATGATGGCTGCTTCCGCCGGAACCGACGGCAAAATCATCCGGATCTCAGACACCCCTTACTTTAAAAGAGAGCACAGGGGTATCCCGCAGAAGTTTGTTGACCAGAAAGAGGTCAAAAGCATCGCCAACTGCAACGCCTGCCACCAGAGTGCGGCCAAAGGAGATTACCGCGAACGCGGCATCTTCATTCCCAACTATGGCCGATGGGACGATTAAAAACAGAAAACGGCACTACAGGAGGTGAGAGATGAAAGTTTACGTATGGACAGTCCCGACGCGTGTTTTTCACGCGCTGCTGGTCCTCTTTACGATGATCGCCTTTATCACGGCGGAGTGGGACGATCTGCTGACCCTGCATGCAGCCTTCGGCGCCGCGATCGGCGTGCTGGTACTCTACCGAGTCGCCTGGGGGTTCATCGGGCCGAAGTACTCGCGCTTCGGCGATTTCAACCTGTCGTTTGCAGCGCTGAAGGAGTACCTCTTCTCACTTCTGAATCCGAAAAAAAGGTATGTCGGCCACAACCCGGCAGCCGGCTTCGCCATGGTCGGCATCATCGTCGTGATGCTGCTGCTTACGGTGACCGGGCTGCTCACCTACGGTGTTCAGGAGAACCGGGGGATCTTCGCCTTTTTGCATCACTCTTTTTTCAGAAAGATGGAGTTTTTTGAAGAGATCCATGAATTTCTCGGGACTCTCCTGTGGCTCCTCATCGGTGCCCACGTCGGCGGCGTTCTGTTTGACCGCATGCTCCATGCCCGGGAAGGGACACTGACATCGATTTTTGACGGCCATAAGAACATGGAGGGCGAAAGTGCCAGACTGACACGCTTGCAGAAAAGCACATCATTCATCGGCATCGGATTAAGCCTCTTCGTCCTGCTCTACGCCCTGAGCGGAGAGGGCAACATCGTTACCGCCGGCTATCACCAGCCCGTTGACTACAAACAGGAGAACCCGCTTTTTGTCAGCGAGTGCGGCGCCTGCCATACGCTCTACCCTCCCTCGCTGCTGCCGAAACACTCATGGGAGCTGATGATGGCGGACCTCGAAAACCATTTCGGCGATGACGCATCGCTGGATCTGCCGGTGCAGCAGAGCATTCTGGCCTATCTTCGCAAAAACTCGGCAGAGAGCTCAACCAGCGAAGCCTCTCTCAAGATAGTGCAATCTATGCCAAATCAAGATATGATAGCTGTCACACAAACACCCTTTTGGAAAAAGACACATCAGGAGATCGACGATGCCTATTTTGAAAGTACCAAGATCAAAAGCAGGGCCAACTGCAGCGCCTGCCACACGGATGTCGAACAGGGACTGCTTGAAGACAGCAGTATCAGACTACCCGACAACAGGAAGATGATATGAGACTTTTAACCCTCTTCCTGCTTCTGGCAACGCTGCTTTTTGCCGACTCCGACAAGCATGAGTACAAAGGGCATCATCTGCCTCTCGATATGAGCTACCTTGAACTGACGCCGCGGCAGCATGAGCAGGCCAAAACAGTAGTAAAAACGTTCAAAAAAGAGTATAAAAAGTTTCACCACCTTAAAAAAGAGAACCGTGAAGCGATCGCAAAGCTCTTCGAGGCCGAGCGTTTTGACGCCGCAGAATTTATCAGACTTACCTCCGCTGTCAATGAGCGCGGCGCAGAGATACAGGCCGAGTTTTTCTCCCGGATGCATGCCATCCTCTCGCCGGATCAGAAAAAACGGTTTGCCGAGTACATGGAGGAGTGGGGAGTTGAGTAAAAAAGTACTGCTGATCGAAGATGAAGAGCAGATGCAGCTGCTTATCGGCAACTATCTCGACAACTACGGCTTTGCGACGACAGCCCATGAAAACCCACTCGACGCTCTCGATGCCCTGCTTGTCAGAAAAGAGCCTTTCGACATTGTCATTCTCGACCTGATGCTGCCCGGTATGGACGGCTTCGATGTCGCCAAGGCCATCAAAGAGAAGCTCGATATCCCCATCATCATCTC
>CAZNQJ010000054.1:6524-7595 GCA_964575205.1 uncultured Campylobacterales bacterium
CATCGGCAACAAGATCTACGGCTATGAGCTCGGCGTGGACGACTACCTGGAAAAGCCCTATGAACCCCGGGAGCTGGTGCTGCGCATCGAAGCGGTCCTGCGGCGCTACAGCAAGAGTTCCGAGATGCAGATATCCGATTTTGTGATCGATGAGGGCGGAAAGAGCCTCACTGTGGACGGCTACCCCATCGATCTGACCCGGATCGAGTTCGAGATCTTTCTGTTTCTGGTGAAGAACCGGGGGAAAAACGTTTCGCGCGAACAGATCGTCAACGCGACCTCCCTGGAGTATGAGACCAAGGCCCGGGCGGTCGATATGCACATCAGCAATATCCGCCAGAAGATCGGCGACGATGCCAAAGAGCCCCGCTATATCAAGTCGGTCTGGGGTATCGGCTACAAGTTCATAGGCTGAGGCATGTCCATTTTTAAAAAGATCACCCTTCTGTTTTTTATCAGCCTCTCGCTGATGGTCGTCATCGGCTACCAGACCGACAAAATCAACACCCAGCGCGTCGAAGCGCTCATCACGCAAAAGTACCTTCAGGATGCCGACAAGATCTTCTCCTGGCTGGCCACGGCGACCCCGGACGAACTGCAGAAACGGCTGGCGATGCTGGAGCTGAGCCCCATAGAGCGCCCGCGGGACGCTTCGATGAAGACGGTCCTGATGCAGCCGCACTCCTTCGGGGAGCTCACTATCCTCAAGAGCGCCGATGACGAGTATCTCCTCTATATCCGCTATATCGACGACGTTTTGCTGCTCAGCGACCGGCAGCTGCAGAAAAGCCTTCAGGATCAGTGGCTGCTCAACATCCTCGTCCTGCTCGACATCGCCGTACTGGTCATCATCTTTTTCATCATCCTGAAGATGCTCTCCCCCCTGAAAGAGATCAACTCCAAAATGCAGGCCTTTGCCAAAGGGAAGTACCAGAGCCGCGCCGAGGTCGAGAGCCGCGACGAGATCGGAGAGGTCGCCCGTACCTACAACATGATGGCCCAGGAGCTCGAAGACCTCATCACCTCAAGGCAGGAGCTGCTGCGGGATGTCGGCCATGAGCTCAGGACCCC
>CAZNQJ010000055.1:0-3680 GCA_964575205.1 uncultured Campylobacterales bacterium
CTCGACCCTGTCGGCGCTGCTGGGACTCTTTTTCCTCTTCTGGATCCTCTACGTACTGGTCAGCAACGGTATCGATGCGATCAACTGGGATATCTTCATCTACGAAGGTGCCCCTCCGGGTTACCTGGAGACCGGCCTCAAACAGGCGCTGGTCGGCCAGCTTATACTTGTCGGCATGGCAACCTTTATCGGGGTGCCGCTCGGCGTACTGGCCGGCACCTACCTGAGCGAATACGGTCAAAAATCAAAACTGGCCGAGACTATCCGCGATATCTCCGACATCATGATGTCGGCACCGAGTATCGTTATCGGCGCCTTTGTCTATGCCATCATCGTTCTGCCGATGGGCCACTTCAGCGGGGTGGCCGGTATCGCGGCACTGACGATCATCATGCTTCCGATCATCCTTCGCACCACGGACGACATGCTCCATCTTGTCCCTTCGACCCTCCGCGAAGCGGCCTTTGCCCTGGGTGCCCCCAAATACAAGGTGATCATACAGGTCGTCTACCGCGGTGCGAAAGCGGGCATCCTGACGGGTGTCCTGCTGGGAATCGCCCGGGTTGCCGGAGAGACCGCACCGCTGCTCTTTACCTCGTTCAACGACAACTATATGAGCACCGATCTCTTTGAACCGATGGCCTCGCTTACGGTGACCATGTTCAACTATGCGACAAGCCCGTATGCGGATTGGCAGCGCCTCGGCTGGGCAGCCGCCTTCATACTCTCAATGTTTATTTTAGGTCTCAATATCATAGGCCGTCTTATTCTACTTACCAAAAAGGTCAAATAATGGCAACCATCGTCAACGTTACCGAAGAAAAAGCGCTTGAAATCAAGAATTTCGAGTTTACCTATGCCGGCGCCGAAGCGCCTAGCCTGAAACAGGTTACGATGCCGATCGCCAAAAATTCGATAACGGCGCTGATCGGACCTTCCGGCTGTGGCAAGTCAACACTGCTGCGCTCTATCAACCGCATGCACGATCTCTATCCCGGCAACAAATACCAGGGCGAGATCCTCTTTGAAGAGCGCAATATCCTTGATCCGAAAGAGGATCTGATCAACCTGCGCGTCAATATCGGGATGATCTTTCAAAAACCGACCGCCTTTCCGATGAGCATCTTCGACAATGTCGCCTATGGAATGCGCCTGCAGGGGATCAAAAACAAGACCGAACTGGGTGACAGGGTCGAGAAGGCGCTGAAAGACGCAGCGATCTGGAAAGAGGTAAAAGAGCGGCTCAAACACGATGCCAACGGTTTGTCAGGCGGGCAGCAGCAGCGTCTCTGCATCGCACGCGCAATCGCGGTGGAGCCCAAGGTCCTCCTGTTTGATGAACCGACCTCTGCGCTTGATCCGATCTCGACACAGGGGATCGAAGAGCTGGTCACAGAACTCAGAGACAGGGTCTCTATCGTTATCGTCACGCATAACATGCAGCAGGCTGCCCGTGTAAGCGACTATACCGGTTTTATGTACCTGGGTGAGCTCATAGAGCTCGGTAAGACCGAGGAGCTCTTCGTGACCCCGGCAGAGCGTCTGACGGAAGAGTATATTACCGGCAAGTTCGGTTGATCTATATGGCGTAAGCTGAAAACGCTCTCCCTCTCTTTTGCTCTCCGGCGATGCGAAAGCGCATCAGTTAACCATAAACCCTTTGATCATATAAAAGATCGCCGCTGAAAGCACAGCAGCTGCCGGTACGGTGATGATCCATGCCGCGACGATCTTCTTGACGGCATCACGTTTGACGTATTTGATGTTCTCCGCACGTTTGATCACTTTTTTCTCGGCCTTGATCCGCTCTTCTTCATCTTCGATCATCTGATAAAGCTCAGTGATGCGCTGATAATCCTCTTTCGTCTTGCCCTCTTTTTTCTCGAGGCTCTCACGTTCCCCGCAAAACGCTTTGAGCACTTTTTTATCCTCCGCCAAAAGTGCGCGCTCCTGACGGATATTCTCCTCTTCCGTGGTGTTGGAGAGATACTCGCGCAAAAAGCCGACACCGAAAATACCGCCTACCGCGATATGTGTTGAACTGACCGGCAGACCCAGCTGCGAAGCGATAATGACCGTGATCGCTGCCGCCATAGCCACACTGAATGCGCGGATCTGATTGAGTTCCGTGATCTCGCTGCCGACGGTACGGATAAGCTTGGGGCCGTAAAGCGCAAGCCCGAGGGAGATACCGATGGCGCCGACCATCATGACCCATAAGGGGATAGGCGCTTTTGCCGAGATCGCCGTATTTTGTACCGCATCGGCGATCGCGGCCAGGGGCCCGATCGCATTGGCGACATCGTTGGCGCCGTGCGCAAAACTGAGCAGCGCCGCCGCAAAAATAAGAGGAATCGTAAAAAGGGTATTGGCATCCGTTGTGGAATTGCTTAGCTTTGACGAGGCTTTTTTTACCATCGGCTTGACGATCATATAGGCTGTGGCTGCCAATACAAGACCGATCAGAGAAGCCGTCAGAAAATCGATCTTGATAAGGTGTTTGACACCTTTGAGCAGAATATAGGTTGCAAAGGCCCAGGACATGATGGCGACATAGATCGGAACCATCTTCTGCATCGCAGATATGCGATCTTCTTTATAGACGATACTCTTTTTGATGGAGTAGAGAAAGAGTGCCGCTACGACTCCGCCCAACAGCGGCGATATCACCCATGAAGCGACGATTTTGCCCATCGTACCCCAGGAGACGATACTGAAGCCCGCAGCGGCAATACCGCCCCCCATGACACCGCCGACGATCGAGTGGGTGGTTGAGACCGGAGCGCCGACGGCTGTGGCAATATTGAGCCACAGTCCGCCCGCCAGCAGTGCAGCGGTCATTGCCCAGATAAACTCCTGCGGATTGATAAAAAGGGAGGGATCGATGATCCCTTTTTTAATGGTACTGACCACATCGCCGCCGGCAATAAACGCGCCGCTTGCCTCAAAAATAGCGGCGATCAGGATCGCACCGCCCATCGTCAGCGCCTTGGAACCTACAGCCGGGCCGACATTGTTTGCCACATCATTTGCACCGATATTGAGGGCCATGTAGGCCCCGAAGAGTGCTGCGATAGCCAAAAATGCATTGTTCGGAATACTGTGGTTGGTCGCAAACGAGTACCAGAGTACGATGACCATAAAAAAGAGGGCGATCCCCATGCGCAAAAAGTCCGATTGCGAACTTTTGACCGCTTTTTTTTCCATTTTTTTAATTGTGTGGATATCCATCTGAGTGGCCTTGAATGTAACATTTTGGTTACTTAAAATTTTAAAAGTATACCATTAACAAATTGAAGTCTAGGGATTTTTCATCGCAGGAAGAGAAGCCCTGAAACCCGTATCGGAATTTCAGAGAGGTCTATATCAGCCTATTGTCATCTTGGAGCTGTCAACCTCTATAACCGTATGTACGTTGCCGCGCGGATTGTAATCAGCTACGATCTTCATATATTTTGGTTTCAGCTTTCGATAAAGCACCTCATAGATCTCATTGGCACTGTTCTCGTGTGAAATATGTCGGTCACGAAAAGAGTTGATATAGAGTTTTATCGCTTTGAGTTCCACAACACGAGTTTCTCCCATTCGTTGGAATCGATTGTCAAAGCGATCAATAATTGCTAGATTTTTTGTCACGTCTTCCATGGACTTGATCTCCTCTCGGGCTTTGAGATATTCTT
>CAZNQJ010000055.1:3690-7551 GCA_964575205.1 uncultured Campylobacterales bacterium
CACAACAAATTCATCAGGCGTGTACTCCAGATAGATCGTTGCATAGTCCGGATAGCCGCTGCGCGGACAGAGGCACGAGAACTCCGGCAGTGTCATCTTGATAAGATAGTTGTGCCTGTGTTCATTCGGCCAGATCTCAAGATCTTTTTCAACATCGAATTCACTGACAATTTTTTCACCATATTTCATACTGTTTTCTCCACTTCTTCTAATGATGTAATTTTACCCAGATAATTGCCCTGTATAAAATCGATCCCCAATGATTTGACTGTTTTGTATGCTGTCTCATCTTCAACCATCTTTATCCAGCTGCGCATACCAAAACCCTCTGCAATAATATGCAGCCCTTTGACGATGTTCTGATATTCTCTTTCATCGACTTTCAGATCTTTCAACAGTGCTATGTTACTTTTGAATGCCCCGAAATTATCAATAGTGATGAAGATACCCAATCTTCTATAGGCCTGCAGCAGTTCGTTGTAGCGTTTTGGATCATGGTAATATTCATTTTCGCTCAATACAAACATGATCCGGCCGCGTGCCGTTTCATTATGGTTTAAAAGACTCATCGCTCTTTCAAAAAAGATACTGTTTCTGACCGATGAAGGCGACAGCGGAATTGCCACAATAAGATGATGCGCTGCTTTTTCGCATGCATGAACAACCTTTTCCAGTATCATCTCATCATAGGTGCGCGTCAGGCCCAATCGGTTGATAACCGGCATAAATTTGTTCTGATGGATGATCTTTCCCTCATGATTGATCAGCTTCACGCTCGCTTCAATCATGCTTGCCGCCCCTTTTTCATCGACAATCTGATACATCAATGAAAAAGAGTGTTTTTTAATCGCATTGATAACCGAAGATTCAAGCTCTGTCGGATCGATCTCTTCCTCTTCGCTGCTCTGTTTATAAGCAAGGTTCTCTTCCAAGAGATCAAACAGACGGGTTATCAACTGCTCCAGATTACGTGAATAGTTGGTATCGATAACGGCCGAAGCAAAATTGATCTCGATCTCGTCAATGGTTTTGTTCTCAAATTTCAGACACATCAGATCAAGCAGATTCTGATACTGTTCTTTTGTCCCGTCCAGACCTATTAAGAATTCTGCCCCCTTGTAGTGGCCGATCGGTAGACGGTCGATCCCTTTCTCTTTCAGGTAGGCACCGACCCATTGGCCCACCTCATAAAGCACCATGTCGCCTTTTTTAATACCATATCGGCTGTTGATATCATGCAGGTTATATATCGAGATCAGCAAAATAGTATAAGGGGCTTTCTCTATTCTCTTTAAAAAATAGCTGTTCAGATATTCCCGGCTGAACGTGTGCGTGATGGGATCGGTAATGCGCTCCTGCTGGCCTTGATAGATCAGATAAAAGATGTAATAGATCATAACGACAAAAACAGAGATCACGATGACGGTATAGTAGCCGGGACTGTTTTTCTCTTCGATGGAGAAAAAGCTGATAGAGACGAGGATGAATAGAAGAAAAATCGGCAATCCTATTCGCAGGGCCAATTGAAAACGAAGGGCTCGTTCTTTCTCTTCTGAAAGGAGCATCTAAGACCTAGACATCAAGATGCTTAACATCTTTGGCATGCGTTTCGATGTAGTTGCGGCGCGGCTCCACTTCATCACCCATAAAGAGGGTAAAGGCTTCGCTTGCGGCTTCGGCATCTTCAATATCAACACGCAGCAATACGCGGTTTTCAGGTGTCATTGTCGTCTCCCAAAGCTGCTCGGGATTCATCTCTCCCAGACCTTTATAACGCTGAATGTAGGAGCCTTTTCTCGCATAATCTTTAACACTCTCCAGCGCTTCGATAATGTCGCCTTCAATTGCCATATTCCACTCTTTTATCTTGTCATAGACATAAAGCGCTTCGGTGAAATGCGGTGCCGAGAAGAGATCATCATTGATGCGAAGCTCTTCCAGACCGTCTCCTGTCTGTACGAAGAGATGGATCTCTTCATCTGTAACCGCTTTTGAGAGAATATTGTTGCCTTTTGCCTTCAGGAACTTCTCGATCTCTTTCATCATCATCTCTGAGTTAAGACCGATGACATCCGGATTCTCGACAAAGAAACGGATCAATGTTACGAGCGCATAGCGTCGTTCCAGCGCATTAAGTGATCCCTGATAATGGTCGACCGTTTTGAAAAAAGAGATCAGGTCGTTTGCACCGACCCCCTCCATCTCCAGGGATTCAATACCGTTTTCAATCAAAAAGGTGTTCATCGCCACGTCATCTTTAAAGTAGATCTCTTTTTTGCCTTTTTTATAGCGGTATAACGGCGGCTGGGCAAGGAAAAGATAGCCGTTTTCAATGATTTTCGGCAGATAACGGAAAAAGAAGGTGAGCAGCAGCGTCTGAATATGCGAACCGTCAACGTCGGCATCGGTCATAATAATGACCTTGTGATAGCGGATCTTCTCTTCATTGAACTCTTCACCGATGCCGCAACCCAAAGCAGTGATCATATTGGTAATCTCTTCCGATTTGAGGATCTTGTCAAGACGTGCTTTTTCGACGTTCAGGATCTTACCTTTAAGCGGCAAAATCGCCTGAAATACGCGGTCGCGTCCCTGTTTTGCAGAACCGCCCGCAGAGTCCCCTTCCACCAGGTAGATCTCGGAGATCGTTGCATCTTTGCTCTGGCAATCCGCCAGTTTTCCCGGTAGCGTTCCGACACTCATGGAGTCTTTGCGGCGGGTCAGGTCACGTGCTTTTTTCGCCGCTTCACGGCCTTTTGCAGCCAGAAGTGCTTTTTGAACGATCGCTTTGGCTTCGTTTGGATTCTCTTCGAAATATTTACTCAACTGTTCATACGTCAGTTTTTGAACCAGGGGACGCACATAGGTGTTACCGAGTTTGCCTTTGGTCTGACCTTCGAATTGCGGTTCCGGAACACGGGTAGAGACGATACAGATAAGCCCCTCTTTTACGTCGTCACCCGAAATTGCTACATCTTTCTCTTTGGCATTGCTGTTGTTTTTGTTATAGGTAGAGATGACACGTGTCAGACCTGCACGAAAGCCTGCTTCGTGTGTACCGCCGTTGGGTGTACGGATATTGTTGACAAAAGAGTAGAATTTTTCATCGTAACTGTCGTTGTAGAGAAAAGCGATATCCACTTCGATATCTTCGATCTTGTCACTGAAGCTGTACGCTGCAGCAACCGGTGTACGTTTATTGAGATCTTCTACATACTGAAGAATACCCCCTTCAAAATGGTAGGTCTCTTCCGCATTTGTCCGCTCATCTTTAAAAATGATCTTGATCTGCGGATTGAGATAGGCAAGTTCTTTAAAGCGTTTGGAGAGGTATTCATATTCAAAAATTATCGTTTCCGTGAAAATACCGGCATCGGGAAAAAACTCGATAGTGGTACCGTGTTTCCGTGAATCGCCTGTGATCTCAAGCGGGCCTGTCGGAATACCTTTTTCAAAACTCTGTTCATGAATCTTGCCATCACGGTAGATGGTCATTTTGAGATTTGAACTGAGTGCATTTACGACAGAGACACCTACCCCGTGGAGACCGCCGGAAACTTTGTACGTGTCTTTGTCAAATTTTCCGCCGGCATGCAGAACCGTCAGAACAACGGTTGCAGCGGAGATATTTTCAGTGGGGTGCATGTCGGTAGGAATACCGCGTCCGTTATCGGAGACGATACAGGTACCTGATTTTGTCAGAGTGACTCTGATAGTGTCACAATGACCTGCCATTGCCTCATCGATAGAGTTGTCAATGACTTCATAGACCAGGTGGTGAAGACCGCGATGGCCCGTGTCACCGATATACATTCCGGGTCTTTTTCGTACCGCTTCTAGTCCCTTGAGGACCTTGATATT
>CAZNQJ010000056.1:0-7533 GCA_964575205.1 uncultured Campylobacterales bacterium
TCGTTTTCGGCGGGTTTGAGGGGTTGGTTGCGAAAAGGGCGCGCACGATGTTGATCCCATCTGTAGCCAAAAATGCCAGCACCTCACTTGGTGTGTGCGGGTTTTTTACAACTGCAAGCGTGATGCTATCTATACGGATGAGGGCTTTGACCTTGTTTCGATCGCCTATGACCGCATGGAGACCCTGCTGCACTGCGAGATGGTGATTTGTTATGAGTGCCGCTGCCCCTATCCGTACAGAGGCGGCGACCCGATCTGTGACCGTTGTGCCGATTTTAAACACGATTTCGGCGGGATGTTCACCTTGGCGAAGAACCAATAGGGTCTAAACACCGTGCTTTTTGGCGTAGGTGTACAGCCCTACTTCATCCTGTGAAGATGCAAAAGAAGACTACTTCTTTTCGATCTTGTCTTTTGCCGTGCGTATGGCACTGTCGAGCGCTGTTTTAGCGGCACTCCATGCCTGGATACCCATCCGTTTGGCCTCTTGTGCCTTTCCTGATTGCAAGGCACGTGAGCCCCGTTCAAAGGCCTCTTTTGTGACACTGCTGAGACGATCTCTCATCACTTCAACGGTCTCTTTGGAGATATGGATCAGTTCATCCATATCGAGGTGAATGTCTTTACTCACTCTGCCCAGCATCGCTTCGGTGCTGGCATCGGTCGTACTGGAGAGTGACTGGATAGTCTGCGTAAAGATCAGGTTGATCTGGTTGAGCTCATCAAAATCACTGTAATCTTTCAACATAGCGGTTTTGATCTCTTCGGGCATATATTGAAGCTGCTGTTTAAACTCCCTGATCGATTTTACAAGACCTGAACGTATGCCGCGAAGCGCCCCGCGCAAGATGTCTTCAGCCATGTTAGGTGTGGCTTCCGCAACACTAATGACGCTTTTGAGGATGGTGTAGATGATCTTGCGGATTCGAAGGGTGCTCATCGTCCCTTCATTGAGTGTTTCATGCGTGATATTTTTAACGATCTCTTTGGTGGTCTCTTCGATATCGTATCCCTTTTCCAAGGTGGTCAAGATCGCCGACTCGACCATCTCTTCGAGCATATCGAACAGATCTATGGACTGCAACTTGATCTGGTGGAGGTCGCGCTGCAGTGACGGTGCATCTGTGCCAATATTCTCTTCAAGTGCATTGAAAACGGCATATTTGGCATTTTGTAGCTCCATGGACTTGCGTTCCAGTTGGCGCTCGATCTGCTCTTTTTGCGCCAGCAACTCCTGTACTTGATCATGCAGGCTTTGTGTCTCGATCTCCAAAACAGATTCAGAAAGTATTTTTAGCTCCTGGAAATTCAGGCGATCTTTCGGAATACTCCACTCCTCTTCAATATGGTTGACCACGCCAACCACTTTTTCGTCTAATGAAGCGTTTGTGCTCTTTTTATAAAAATTGCGGATATTGCGTTCGTATTTTTCGATGTCCATAGCTGTTCCTTTGGCTTATAGTACCATTTTGATGTGTTGGTGGGCTTTAAGTGCTTCATAGATAAAGGTACGTTCGTCTTCATTTTGGACGATGAGATCAAGATTCATGCTGACATATTTACCTGTTTTGCTTGCTTTGGAGTGTTTTAGGGTATGCGCACGCTCCAAGATGACCGAATGAACAGCTTCTTCGAGCTTTCTGCGCTCCTCCCCGATAATTTTGTATTTCCAGCTGCAGGGATAATCCAGTTCAAGTTTCTGGCTTTCGTCCTGGCCGATGATTTTGAGTTTAGGTGTTTTGGTTGTCATTATACTCCTCCTTCACGCTTGAAATCACCGCTCTTTCCGCCGGATTTTTTTTCGAGCTGAACATTGCGGATAATCATTCCCTTATCGATCGCTTTGACCATATCGTAGATCGTCAACAGACCGATACTCGTGCCCGTCAGCGCTTCCATCTCTACGCCTGTCTGTCCACTCAGTTTTGCCGTAACCGTGAGCTTGAAACCGGGCAGCTCCGCTAACTCTTCAACATCACAATCGATGCCGCTCAGGTTGAGCGGATGGCACATCGGGATCAACTCGGATGTCTTTTTCACCCCCATTATCGCAGCGATGACTGCCGTCTGCAAGACGGGCCCTTTTTTCGTCTTTTCACGCACGATAGCATCGTAGGCATCCTGACTCATCTCTATCGTACCGCTCGCAACGGCGATACGTGTCGTCTGCTGTTTGTCAGAGACATCGACCATCTTCGGTCTGTCTTTTTCATCTAAGTGTGTTAGCGTCATGTCTGCTCTGTATGTATGGAATTGTCTATTGATATATTATACCAAAGAAGGGTATATGATGTATCAGATAACAGGAGAGTATAGAGATGATTAAAAATTAATCAAAAAGATGAGTTTAAATAGCACAGCTGTCATATATACTTTGACTGTTAAAGAGCAGTTGACTGTTTTTATGCGCAATGAGCCGCCACTAGGCACTACTGGAAGCAGGGTAGGTAAGTCCTAGTAATAGATGTATGTGTAAACATACTGTGTTAATATCTCCTTTTCCCTATCTTTCCCATGAGATAGGGATAAACAAACAGAGCGAAATTGATTGTCTGATCTTCATGAAGAGGACTAGGCGAATGAAACTGCGATGAATAACCTGCCTGTAGCATTGACTTTTAGGGTAGCGGTATCTCTTAAAAGCAAAACCTGCTTTTAAGAGATACCGTAAGGAGCAGATACCATGCAGATACTAGTGAACATTTTTGAAACAAATTCCCAGCTGATACAAAAGTTTATTTTTTCAACACTGCGTCAACAGGACCTCAGTGCAATCAATGAAAACAACTTCAAAAGACTTCAGGAGTCGTTCCCCTCTCTGGAACTTGTTTATGAATGCGATGAGACATTTAGGCAGCGCTCGCCGAACTTCTTCCGCGATCATGTTGATAAGCTGCCGATAGGCGAGGACCGCTCTTACCTGATCGACGGCCATGAGATGGTGGAAAAACAGTGTATGACAGACCCCTACATCTCGACGGCAACCGGTATGCTTTGCGTGACGGTGGTGCAGAAGACCGCAGAGGGGTATCTGTTTCTGGACTTTACCGTGCGTGGTCTGCTTGAGCGCTTTGACATGATTGAGAGGAATACGCATTTTAGAAAATTGAACCGCTATGCCTACGCCCTGATGGCCGGTGGACTTCTCTTCTTCGGGATATTTGTTGTTTTGTACGGTTTTTACGAATTCGGGAGCTACATTCTCGGCGACATCACGAACTTCTCTCTGGATGTCGTTTTCAAACCGGTGATCGCGTTGACACTGGGACTGGCCGTCTTTGATCTGGGCAAGACCATCTTCGAGCAGGAGGTTCTGCCGCATACGCATAATAAAGAGATATTCAATGTTAAAACGTTGATCAACTTTTTGGTGTCGATCCTGATAGCGCTCTTTATCGAGGCATTGTTGGCTGTTTTCAAGATCTCCCTGCACGATTACAAAGAGCTGCCTTATGCAGGGGCACTGATCGTCGCGATCTCCCTGCTTTTCTTTGTCTTCGCCTGGTTCGTCAACAACACGCAGGGGTATAAAAAGAGTGATCGCAGGGAGCAGAAGAGCTAGAAAAGCTGTTTCGCTGCTTCATACTCGTGGGGATGGTTGAGGTTGGCAAAGGGCTCTTCATTCGCGAAGGTCACATAAGCCGTTTTGGACTGTTTGAGCAGCTGGCCGAGGCGGTGGTTCTCTTCTCTGAGCATCCTCTCGAAAGAGGGCAGAAGCGTGCGGTGGTAGATACCGCACATCGGATGGCTGCCAGAAGCTGTCTGGGCGATAACGGCGTCAAGATCGGCCGAGTCGTTCTCGAGTATTGCTGCTATCTCCTCTTCACCAACGAAAGGGGTGTCGACACTCAGGACAAAGATGCGTTCGTCCTGCAGTGTCGTGAACATCGCATCAAAGCCGGCGGTCGGTGCAAAAACCGCTTCTGAAGCAGAGTCTACGATAAGATCTGCCACAAAATCGAATTTATTCTCTTTGGCAGAGATGTAGATGTTTGCAAAGAGTTTGGAGAGACGCCGGTACTGGTATTCGGCGAGAGTGTTGTAGCCTCCGAAAGGGAGCAGCGACTTGTCCTGCCCCATACGTGAGCTTCTGCCGCCGGCAAAGATGACACAGCTGAGGTCAAATCGTGATGGCGGGCTCTTCATCTTGAGACGGTCTCTAAAGACTAGACGTCTTTAGGATCGGCGATGTAGCCGGCAACAGCTGAGGCAGCCGCGACGGCCGAGTTGGCAAGGTAGATGCCGGAACTGCGCGCGCCCATGCGGCCGACAAAGTTGCGGTTGGTCGTCGCGATGGCCACTTCGCCGTCGCCCAAAATTCCCATATAACCGCCGAGGCAGGCCCCGCAGGTCGGGTTGGAGATGACGCCGCCGGCATCGATAATGGTATCGATATAGCCGAGTTTTTCCGCATCTTTAAAGATCTTCTGCGTTGCCGGTGTCACGATCAGACGCGTACGGCGGGCAACACGTTTGCCCTTGAGGATCTCGGCGGCCATTTTCAGGTCGGAGAGACGGCCGTTCGTACATGAACCGATAAAGACCTGGTCGACGGCGATCTTGTCCGCAACCGCCTGGCTCAACGGTTTGCCGTTTGACGGCAGTGACGGGTAGGCGATCACCGGCTCAAGTTTCGAGACATCGATCTCGACGACACGGACATATTTTGCATCCGCATCCGAGTAGTGGATCTTCGGCTCGCGGGCAAGTTTCTTGTCGGCCAAAAAGGCTTTTGTGATCTCATCCACCGCGATGATGCCGTTCTTGGCGCCCGCTTCGATCGCCATATTGCAGAGGCTGAAACGGTCATCCATGCTCAGACTTGCGATGGTGTCACCCGTAAACTCGAGGGCCTGGTAAAGCGCGCCGTCCACACCGATAATACGGATAAGTTCGAGGATAAGGTCTTTGCCGTAGACGTTTGGCTGCAGTTCACCCGTAAAGACGACTTTGATCGTCTCCGGTACCTTAAACCAGTTTCCGCCCGTGATCATCCCGAAGGCGAGGTCGGTCGAACCCATACCGGTCGCAAATGCGCCAAGCGCCCCGTGGGTACAGGTGTGCGAGTCGGCACCGATGATGACGTCGCCCGGTACAACAAGCCCCTTTTCGGGAAGCAGGGCATGTTCGATCCCCATATCTTTTTCGTCAAAATAGTTCTTGAGGTTGTGCTTGTAGGCAAATTCGCGGGAGATCTTTGCCTGATTGGCTGACGCGATATCTTTGGCCGGGATGAAGTGATCGAGTACCAGGGCAAAACCGTCCGGGTTTGCCAGCTTTTCTGCGCCGCTCTCTTCAAATGCCTTGATCGAGATCGGTGTCGTGATATCGTTACCGATGATCATGTCGATATTGCAGCGAACGATCTCACCGGCATAGACTTTTTTGCCTACGTGTTCAGAGAAGATCTTTTCCGTGATAGTCTGTCCCATAGTAAACCTTTAAAAAATACTAAATTGTCTAATGGCGTTTGTAGATCGCCAAAATATTGCCGCGATTATAGCATCTTGGTGCTGTAGAGTTTTTTAGCAAAGCGAGTTAGCTGTCCGATTGTCTCTTGTGCGGCAAAATAGCTTGCCCTGCATGGATCTTCTTCTATCAATGCAGATGGCCGTTTTAGCAACTGCTCAGAAGCCTACCATTAATGATGCCCGCTGTGCTACAATTTGTAGATATTGAAGGAGGGAATCAGCAATGGAATTTTTACGTAAACTCTTTAAGAGCCTGAACTCGGCGCAGCACCCCTGGCAGGTGACCCTGGCTATTGTCCTTGGGATGGTCGCCGGCTTGACGCCGATGAGCGGGACCCAGACCCTTATTATCCTGTTTATCGTCTTTTTACTGAACATCCATATCGGGCTCTTTTTTGCCGCATCGGCCCTGTTCGCCGGTATTGCCTACCTTTTTGACCCGTGGATGGAACAGTTTGGCTACATGCTGCTGACCTCGGAGAGTATGAAAGAGCTCTATACGGCTTGGTACAACAACGCGCTGTTGCGTCTGAGCCACTTTAACAACACTCTTGTGATGGGCGCGACGGTGATCAGCCTGCTGCTGGCGCTGCCGCTCTTTTTCGGTCTGAATTTCATCATCTCCCTCTATCGCGACAGGATCGCCCGTTATTTGAACAGTAATAAATGGCTTGCAAGGCTGGGCATCTTTAAAGTCAAGAGCAGCAAAGAGCCGATCTTCCGCTGGTGGGGCGCCGGGCTTTTTATCGCCATTATCGGCGGTTTTTCCGCGCTGTTGCTGCTGGTGATCGATCCTCTGTTGAAGTGGGGGATCGAAAAGAGCGCCTCGGGTATTTTGCAGAGGGAGGTGCGTGTCGGTTCGGTGACCACCCATCTTTTCAAAGGTTTTGTCGGGATCAATACCATCGAAGTGGCAAGCGACAGAGCGAATATCGATGCCTTCTCCATAAAGGATCTCTCCTTCGATCTGGATATGAACGCACTGCTTCTCTCCAAAACACATATCGAGAAGATGCAGCTTACAGGGGTGGGTTTTCAGACCAGGGCGACGATGAAGAAGCGGTACGGGGAAGAGCGTGCCGAGGAGGCGCCTGCAGCCAAAAGCGAAGAGCAGAGTTTCAAGTTGCCTTCCATTGATCTGCCGACCCCCAGAGAGCTGCTGGCAAAGGCCGACCTGAAGTCGCAAAAAGTCTATACAGAAGCGCAAAAAGAGATAGCGTTCCTGGAAGAGAAGTGGATGAAGATCCAAAAAGAGCAGCTAAATGCCGAAGTGCTTGAGCAGTATAACAGCGATCTCAAAAAGATGCAGGAAGATGCCAAATCCAAAGATCCTGCGAAGATGCTTGCCCTGGCAGGAGAGGTCAAAACCTACACGGCAAAGCTGAAAGAGCAGAAAAAAGCAGTTCAAACGCTGCAGCAATCGTATCTGTCCGATCAGAATCGGTTAAAAAAACTGCTGGCCGAGGTCAAAAGTGCGCCGCAGGCGGATTATGCCAAACTGCGCTCAACCTATACCCTTGACGCCGGCGGCGGGATCAACCTGTTCGGGTTGCTGTTCAGTCAGAAGATCGCACACTATCTTCATCTCGCCCGCGGCTACTACGCCCGGGTAGAGCCCTATCTGAAGAGCGATGCGGTCCCTGAAGAGGTGCCACCGCGCGGAAAAGGGCGCTGGATACGTTTTGCCCAGCATGTACCGAGCCCGGATCTCTGGATCGCGCGTACCGTGCTCAGCGGCGAGAAGAGCGCACAGCAGTTTGAGGGGGTCATCAAAGATATCTCTGACGACCAGAAAGCCCTTGGACGCGCTTTGACCTTCTCTCTGAAAAGTGACGGTCCGCTGGTCAGCGGCCTGCAGATTGAGGGCGAGGAGAACCGTTTAGGCGATAAAGCCGTCGACACCCTCACCTTTAAAGCCAAATCGATAGCGATGGACCGTATAGATCTTACAAAGATGACGATCGACAAGAGCAAATTGGGATTTGACGGCCGTCTGACTCTTTACGGGGGCCGTGATATTGTCGGATCGGGCAGCGTCGCTTTCAAAGGGGCCGAAATCGCT
>CAZNQJ010000057.1:0-7507 GCA_964575205.1 uncultured Campylobacterales bacterium
TGATTCTTTTAAATATTTAAGGTATCTTATCGATATATCTTTGATATTGCCTTTGAAGGTTGAGGCTGCCGCGTTGTAATCCATGTGATACATAAACGCTCTGTTTTCAAGCATCTTCAGCATCTGCTCGTAAAGCGCAGCGTCTTCCGCTTTCATGCGCTCCCCTGCCTTTTGACTGAAAGCTACCGGATAGAGGTCGATACTGACATCATCGTTATAGAGCAGATTCGAGTAGGTCACATCCGCAGCCATTACCACATCATCAAGCATCGCACGCAGATAGGTCGGTACTTGCGCTTTTGAGAGGGTATTGAGATAGTTTTCAAATGCTTCAGGATCCTCAAGAGTAAACGCATAATGACTTTTCGTCGTCAAGTAGCCTGAACCGTTGTCATGACTCTTGACCTGCACACCGTTCTCGTTGAGCATGCCAATGCGTTCATCGATCAGCTTTTTGATACTCATATTTCCGATTAACGGCAGTGCGGCGAGAAAGCCGACAATAACCGCACTGATGATTAGTACTTTTTTGGACATCATGGTTCCTTCAGATTGAGTGCAGGATTATACAGAATGTTTATGGATAAAAGAAAATGCCATCGGTATGCGAAGAGGCGGCATCATTTAGGAGCAGCAGAAATTTACCGGAGCACGCTTTCCAGAAAAAGAGGGCGCAAACAGGTCATCTCGAACCTACGGCAGGGACTAATCTTCCAGTGCGGTTATCGGCAAAAACTGATTCTGCTCAGGGTCATAATAGTCGATATTGCCATTTTCAATATCGTAGTACCAGCCATGAATATGGACCTCTCCGCTGTCTACCCGTTTCTTGACCGACGGATAGGTCAAAAGATGCTCCAACTGTGTGATAATGGAAAACTGCTCCGTCAAACGCAGCAATCTCTCTTGCTCTGCATCATGCCCCAGGGCGATCAGAGCCATCGATTTCGCTTTTTCGCCGAGTTTCAGCCACTGTTTTGTGTGGATCAGCTCAGGATCATCAATCGCCTCAAAAAGACTTTCACAGGCACCGCAATGCGTATGTCCGCAGATAATGATGTCTTTGACCTTCAAAACACTGACCGCATATTCTATCGCCGAGGCGGTCGAGTGGTAATCTTCATCCGGTCTGAACGGAGCCACAAAATTACCCACATTTCGTATGACAAAAAGATCACCCGGTTTGGATTGCATGATAAGGTCAGGGATAACACGCGAATCCGAGCAACCGATATAGAGTACTTTCGGGTTTTGCCCATGCTTTGCGAGTTTAACCAACTCTTTTTCGTTGGATTTAAAGTAACTTTTCTGAAAGAGTTCATTACCTTTAATCAGGGTTTCTGCTACCAAATTATTCTCCGTTATCATAACTGCAGAAAAGTATATCTTATTAGGACTAATGGCGTTTGATTACGCTTCTCAAACGGAGAAAAAATGCAGTTTACAACATGATCGCAACTGCTTTTAACCTTGTCTCAGTTTGATTCGACCTCTCGGTCGTAAAGTTCCTGAACCGGACGTTCATTGTCAACATAATATTTTCGGAAGGCTTCGATCTGCTCTTTTGACGCCTGTGCCGGCTCTTTAAGCAGATACCACTGTACATTCTCTGAACACGGCGGTGTTGTCAATGACCCGATGTAATGGTAGTAGTGCGCGCTGTCTGCAGGCAGAAGGTCCTGCGGGTCAATACTGACCTCGCCTCCGATATTTTCTAAGACCTTATCCAAGAGAGCGTTCTTCTTGCCTGCCTCAAAAAAGACAGCGACAACGGCCAGCTGTTTTGTCTCAGGGTTCTGGTGGACAAGGTGTGCCACCATGTCGTAACGTTTCCCGTTAATGGTGTGTTCACTTTTGCCGTGAAAGTGAAACTGCAGAAGCGTAAACTTCTCTCCGTGAAAGGTGATCGTCCCGCCTTTGTCCGGTGTCACCTTAATAGAGTGGCCGTTATCAATCACTTTTGCCATAGTATTAACATCTTCCGCCAGAGAGAGGTCATATTGATGGTTCATCTCGATTGTTTGGCCGGGGATAATATTGACCGGAGATTGGTGATGTCCGCTACCGCAGGTCTTGGAGAACTCCTCCCAGTGCGCCGGACCGTTTTCAGCATAGTCCCAATGTTTCTCATGCGACGCACCGTGTGCACTGGTATGATGTTCTGCTTCTTCATGCGCTTTTACTTCGGCTTTATGCGAAGCACATCCGCTGATCATCAGTGCCGCTGCGGCACTCAACGCCAAGATTGTTTTTTTCATGTTCAATTCCTTCTGTTTAAAATTTGTAGTTTGCAATGACACGGTACTGTGTCAATTTATCGATCTGAGTGATCGATGCGCCTGCCTCACCAGCCTTGATGTCGTTATCGGAAGCAGTGTTGCTTGCGTCGTTACGTACCCAGATACCTTTTAGAGCCAGATCAAACTTGCCGTAACCGTACGCCAGGACAAGATTGATATCCTGCTGCGCATCAGTAAAGTTGCTGTTGTCATAGAAAGCATACGACAAAACGGATTTAACTCCCTTTATGCCTGTAGAGTCATACTTCTGCGGATAAGCAGCTTTATAGCCTGTCGTCCCTGCGATATAGCCGCCGCTGCTCGTCAGACCTTTACCGTAGTTGGAACTAAATAGGTCATTTGAGGTGATCATGTCTGTAAATAAGGGTGTCCCGTCCCAAGGCAGTGAAAGGGAGTTGTGCTCGTTCTTGTTAGGACCCAGGACCCGGGTGTAGGCCAGCAGAAGAGCGCTTTCATAATATGTCGCACCGGCTTTTAGACCGAAGAAACGACCGTTGATCTTTCCGCCATATGCAGCAGTGTTGTTCTCCATCGCTCCGACTGAGTGACCGATGCCGCGCTGTTGCATCCCCTGTAATCCTGCCGTCCACGATAACTGCTCATCGACTTGATGGGTATGCAGCGCATCAAAATAGGTCATGTTCATAAAGTCTTTAGCGTAGTAATTGTACAAACGGACCGCATAGTGTTGGTCGTGCCACTCCAGGTACGCAGGTAATACATTACCGACATTATCTCCGGTAATCGTCTCAGTCTGTGTGCCGAGTGCATGTTCAACTATGTTGACAAACCGGCTTGACGTACGCTGTTTGTACTTGTCCAAATAACCTCCGCCGATCTTCACTCCGTTATCAAACGAGTAGGAGAGATCGCCTCCTTCAACCGTCGAGGGGAGCATTCGTACCTCTTTGGCATTAATCAACGGGGTCTTGATGGTTTTACGACCGTACCAGACATCCACTCCCTGGTGCCGGTAGTCGAGATAGGCTTCGCCAAGAACCGAAAAGCCCTCCTGCGCAACCTTATCACCTGGGTTCAGACCTTGCTGTACGGCATTATCGCGTCCGATGATAGAGGTGTCTACATTTCCGGGCAAGGCAAAAGGATTGGTTGTCATAAAGGCCGCACCGAAGCTAAAGCCATAGAGTCTGTCAGTGGTGTAGCCCAACTGACCGCCGACAGCGTTCGCCCAGGCACTGCTGTCCAGACCTGAAACACTGTTTTCTTTGTTTGTCTCTATGAAGTAGTACCTGATATTACCGTGCGTCTTGCCTTCACTAAATGCCGTCACCAATGAATCTGCACCGTAGAGTGACGCTGCCAACAATCCGGATAAGATGATCGCCTTTTTCATTTAACACCTTGCATAAAATCTTATAAATGTATTTTATCTGAATACAACAAAACAGAATAATCAAATAAATTGAACAAAAAAATAAAAAAATGCTTAGGATACTTATCGATAAAAAGAGATGGGAAATATTTAAGAGAGAGATAACAGCGCCGAAAGGCACTGATATAAAACGATTAACGTTTAGAGAATTGAGGAGAACGACGTGCTTTACGTTTACCTGGCTTCTTACGTTCAACAACACGTGAATCACGCGTCATCATACCTTCAGGTTTCAAGATCGTACGGAACGTATCGTCAAATTTGACAAGTGCGCGGGAGATACCGTGACGAAGTGCGTCTGCCTGACCGCCGAAACCACCACCGAGAGTAGTTGCTACGATATCAACAGAAGTCTCTTGTTTAGTAAGAGCAAGAGGTTGTTTAACACGAAGTTTTTTTGCTTCAAGCCCACCCAACCATGCGTCTAGTGAAAGACCGTTGATTGTGATGTTACCTGTACCTGGTGTTAGCCATACTTTAGCGATAGACGCTTTACGACGTCCTGTTGCATAGATTTTTGCCATCTATCAATCCTTACTTAGCAATTTGCGCAGTGTGAGGATGCTCAGCACCTGCGTAAACTTTTAATTTTTTCAACATTGCACGGCCAAGCTTCGTTTTCGGAAGCATACCGCGAGTTGCAAGTTTGAACAGTTTTTCCGGGTTAGTCGCCAAAAGTTCTGTCATTTTAATGCTCTTAGTAGAACCGAAGTAACCACTGTATGAGAAGTACTCTTTGTTTGCGAGCTTACCCGCACCATTGAACTTTGCTTTTTCAGCATTGATGATTACAACGAAATCACCACAGTCAACGTTTGGCGTGTAGTACGGTTTATCTTTACCACGAAGGCGTGTAGCTACTTCAGTGACTAGACGACCAAAAGTTTTACCTTCTGCATCGATCAGTATCCACTTGCGTTCTATCTGCTCAGGTGTTGCAATTTTTGTAAATTTCATATTGCACCTTTTCTAAATTTTTGATAGCGGAAGTATAGGGAAATAAACTTAAATAGTACTTAAATTAAGGTTTATGTAAGATTTTTTGCCCTTTTCTCTTGACTCTTCCCAACCGCTCTATTTTCTGGCTGTCGCCAGAAAAATACTATAGCTGCGGCCATTCTCTTTTTCCACGGTATACGCCGTATAAAATTTTATATCCGTAAACCCCGCCGATTCGAGTTTTGACTGAAACTCGGCGCGATCAAATCCGAAGTGAAACACCCCCTCATTGCCGGCGGAATGAAAGGTGCCGTCCTCTCTGTCCAGATCGGCAAGCGCGACAAACCCGCCCGTTTTGAGATGCTCGTAGAAGACCTTTAAGATCTCCTCCGTATCTTCGACATGGTGCAGCGCCATGGCGCTGACGATGCCGTCAAAATCCTCTTCGAGAGGTTCATGCAGGATATTTTGGCAATAGGCGGCCACCTTCCCTTCTAGTGAACTTTTTTTGACGAGTTCATTCAGCATCCCCTGCGAAATATCAACCGCCGAGATCCTTGCCACCTTCGGTGCCACATGTTCGGCAAGCAGCCCCGTCCCCGCCCCGAAGTCCATAATGTGCATCTGCGGCGTCAGCTTGACATGCTGTACGATAGCGCTGCCGATGTTGTTGGCCAGCTGCGTGCGCAGATCGCTTTTGTCCCACTCTTTGGCGGCTTTATCGAAACGTTCGCTCATACTATAATCCTTTTTACAATCATTGGTGCCAGTATGCAACAGCTTTGCTGATGAACGGTTAACCATGCCAACGGTTTGCTCTATTTAGAGGCTCTCACCCCTGAGTGACGGCGCGTACTCATACTTCAACGATCTCGCATCCCTCCTCCAGCAGATAGACCAAAAAGGCGGAGACCTTTTCATCGGTGATCGAAGCCACCGCTTTTTTATAGAAACCGACCTGTTTATAGTACTGCTCGCTGTACCCTTTTGCCGACTTGTAATCCATAACGACCCATTCATCCGGTTTTTGTACCAGCAGGTCGATATAGCGGAGCTCTGATGCGTAACTGATGGCGCGCTCTTTTGTGACCACCCCGTCGCTCAGTGTTTTAAAGCGCGCGTCATTGACAAGATGGCCTATGCGTTTTTTAATACTCATAAAATCGTCTTCACTCAGATACGCCCCGTAGCGGTTCATCGTAACCGAGAGCGCCTCTTCGATAGCGCTCTGCTCAAACAGTGCCATCATCTCCAGCGTGTAGTGCAGTGCAAGACCGAACTCGATGGCGTGCTGGTCCTTCTCCTCTTCGCGCTCCTCTTTGATGATCTCGCTCTGCAGACCGTATGAACGCGGCTCGTAGGCCAGGATCTCCGCCGCCTCTTTTTTCACAAGGTGCTGCACCGAAATCTGCTCTTTGCCCCAGCTCTGCTCGCTCAGTCCAAGGTCCTCGAACTTGGAATCTTTTGACTTCTGAATAATATAGAGCCGTCTCTTCGCGCGGGTAAAGGCGACATAGAGCGCATGCATCCCGTCTTCGTAACTGAGACGCTCTTCGTCTGCAAGGGCCTGGGCATAGTCGCGGTCAAAACTGGCGCGCTTGTTCATCCGCAGGTAGATCTGCTGCAGCATGATGCCGTCATACTGATAGATAATGGTGCTGGTGTCCGCTTTTGGCCGTCCCAGCCTGTCGATGACAAAGACATTTTCAAACTCGAGCCCTTTGGACTTGTGTACGGTCAGTACACGGACGCCGTGCAGGTCGGCCTGTGCGGCGGTGGCATCGAGGCGCTCATATTCGAAGAGAAAGGCTTCGATATCGCTGTAGTTGCCCAGCAGCTGTAAAAAGCGCAGGAGGTTCAGGTCGCCGTCAAAGAGACGGTACGCTTCGATGACCTTCAGCAGCTCGTCTGCAAGATCGCTTGCACCGACGTTACACGGCTGAAGTGCCCCCACCTCCAGCTCCAGCAGGGCGAAGAAGTTTCGCGCATAGATGCTCTCGTTGAAATAGGAGAATTTCAGGTATTCGATCAGGGCCCGGATATTTTTTTGATTGATCAGCAGGGAGGTCGTCTCCGTCACCACCTCCACGCCCGCCTCGCGCAGCAGGCTCTCTACCGCACTGCCGTCGCCGTTGGTCTGGGTCAGTATGGCGATGCTGTCGGGATCGGCCCCCTTCTCTATCAACGAGAGCACCTTGTCGCGCATCCCTTCGAGTATCTCGTCGTTATGAATGACTTCGACATACCCCTGCTCTGCACCGCTGCGTACCAGCTGCGGTTTATAGTTTGGAATCTTCTCTCTGAAGACCTCATTGACAAAGTTGACTACATTGGCGTCACTGCGGTAGTTCGTCAAGAGGTTGTCGACTGTCACCCCGTACTTCTCCGCCACATAGTAGAAGAGCTCTTTGGTCCCCCCGCGGAAGCGGTAGATGGACTGTTTGACATCCCCGACGATAAAGAGGGAGTTGTGTTCGCTAACCCCCTTGCCCGAAGACATCTCGTCGATCAGCGGTTTCAGGATGTCGAACTGCACCACCGAGGTGTCCTGGAACTCATCGAGCAGAATATGGGAGATCCTGGCATCAAGCCTGAAGTAGAGAAACTCGCTGTCTACACGCTCTTTCAACAGGCTGTAGACCAGATTCGTGATGTCATCAAAGGAGAGCTCCCCATCCTCTTTCGCTACCATCATCTTCGCCTCTTCATAGATATCAAGCAGACCGAAGAGCGCGTTGAAGAAGTGCGCCTCTTTCGCCTTCATATAGGAAGGGACCAATATCTGGATGGTGTGGAGGCGTTCATCCATATCGGGCAGATAGCCCTTTTTATACTGCCAGTACTCCAGGCTCTCTTTTTCGATCCATGCCTTGGT
>CAZNQJ010000058.1:0-4464 GCA_964575205.1 uncultured Campylobacterales bacterium
TGTGGATGGTCAAAAACTCCAAAAGCTCATTGTGTATAGACATATTTTCGCATCTCTTTGTTGATCAGACGTCGCATAAAAAGAGGCGGACTGAAAAAAAGGCCCTCTTTGCAAAGTGTATAAAAAATTGCACCCTCTTTTTGCTCTTTCATCTTAAGATAGTAGCCAATATTGGATAAAATAGCGTAAAAATCAGGAGTGAAGATGATCGTCCATATTGTAATGTTTCAGTTTAAAGAGGAACAGAAATCGGAAAATATCGCCAAGGCGAAAGCGATGCTGGAGGCGCTTGTCGGCAAGGTCGGGCCGCTTCTTTCTATGGAGGTCGGTATCGATTTCAGCGGCAGCGAGAGGGCGATGGACCTTTCACTGATCTCGACGTTCGAGACAAAAGAGGGGCTTGCCGAATATGCGGTGCATCCGGCGCATCTGGAGGTCGTGGCGTTTATCAGAGAGGTGACGACACAGAGCAGAGTGGTCGATTACGAAAAATAGCGGAGATTTAACCGCAACAACAAGCGGTCTATTTTATACCCAGGAAGCCGAAAAGGCCGCCGCGTTTTTTCGGTGCCTCCTCGGCAGATCTCTCTTTTGACGCTTCGATAGCCTGACACCCCTCATCGGTCGTTACGATCTTCGCATGACGTTTGATCATAATGGCGGCACCGCTCTTGCTCTCAATACCGATCTTTTGCAGCGTATCCGAGAGCAGGTTGAAGACGCTGTCATCGACCCCTTCGCAGTTCGTATTGGCGGTACAGACGCTGAACTGCGATTCACCGCCGATTAAACGGATGCCGACGATCAGGTCGATACCCTGCGAGCGGAGGTCGAGTTTGATGCCGCAAATATTCTCATCGGCTTGATGTTTTGCGCTGAAATCTTGAAGGGCCTCTTTGAAGAGGAGGCCTACCGAATTTTCTTCTGACATAATATAACCTTATAAAAATGTAACTTATCCTGACGCTATTGTAGCACAGCAGGTCTGCTTTTTACGAGGGTTTCTTCTGCAGCAGCACGATCTTTTTGCTGTCGTGATATCGAAGTGTCATACCGTACTGCTTTGCCAGGAGCTGAAAAGTTTTCGGCCGGTAAAAGACGATATGGGTCGGGTCCCGCCGATACCACCACTTCAGGTAGTTCTGCGGGGTATTGTCGTGAAACTGTGTCATCAGCGCCAGGTAGCCGCCGGGATTGAGATGCCGGGTCAGTAGTTCCATCACGCCCTGAACGTCGCCGATGTGTTCGAGGACCTCGGTAGAGGTGATAAGATCATACCTCCTGCCTTCAAAGACTTTTTCGGGCGAAAAAAACTTGTCATAGATATCTGTTTCAAAACCCTCGCGCATCAGCATCTTTGCCAGTACAGGCGTCGGCCCCGAACCGAAATCGAGGGCTGTTTTTATCTGCGCTTTATGGGGAGCAAAGGTCTTGTCGATGAACTCCCGGAACATGGCGACATAGCCGAGGTTCTCTTCGCTGTTGTTGTGCTGCTGGTAGACCTTGAGCTCTTTTTCTCTGGAGACAACGGCCTGTTCATCTTTGAATATAAATTCGCAATCGCTGCAGTGAAAGGTCTCACACTGCATGTAGTCGTCGTAAAAAGCGGTCGTCGGCCCTTGACAGATCTTGCACTGCATCGTTTTTATGCCTTCTGGGCTTCGATCTCTTCGAGCTTCTCTTCGATAGCGAGCAGCTCTTCGACCTTGGCCTCGTAGAGGCTCTCGCATTCGGAGAGCTCTTTGGCAACCGCGGAGACCCCTTTTTCTCCGTAACATGCCGGATCGGCAAGGCAGGCGTTGATCTTGTCGATCTCGGCTTCGAGCGTTTCGATCTCAAGCGGCAGCGACTTGAGGGCTTCGTTCTCTTTGTAGGTGAGTTTCAGTACCTTCGGCTTCGCATTTTGCACCTTTTTAGGCACGTTCTGCTCCGCCTCTTTGACGATGCTCTCCATCTCTTTCATCTCTTTCTCGTCTTCGAGGTACTCCGAATAGAGCTGGTGGGACTCTTCGATCTCGCCGTCGTGCCCCTTGAAGATAAAGAGCTTTTTGGCGATCTTGTCAACGAAGAAACGGTCGTGGCTGACAAGGATGACGGCGCCGGCAAAGTTCTGAAGCTGCTCTTCGAGAATATTGATCGTCGGAATATCGAGGTCGTTGGTCGGCTCATCGAGGATCAGGCAGTCGACGTTCTTGGTAAAGAGGAGGGCGAGGGCGACCCGGTTCTTTTCGCCGCCGCTGAGTGCGCCGATCTTTTTGTCCAGAAACTCCCGCGGGAAGAGGAAGTTCTTGAGGTAGCCGAAGACATGCATGTCCGATCCGCGCACCATAACCCTGTCGCCGCCGTTGGGGCAGAAGGTCTCGATAAGGTTTTTGGAGTCGTCGAGCAGTTCACGGTGCTGGTCGAAATAGCCGATGGAGAACTCACCCTGTTTGATCTTGCCTTCTGTCGGCTTGATACGGCCGAGCAGCACCTTGAGCAGCGTCGATTTGCCCGTGCCGTTGGGCCCGACGATGGCGATGACATCTTTCTGCAGAATACGGGTGGAGAAGTTCTTGACCAGCAGTTTGTCGCCGAGCGTGACGCCGAGGTTTTCGACCTCGAAAAGCATCTTCTGGCGGTTGACGCTTTTGTCGCGGTTGAAGTTTTTGGCTTCGCGCTGGATCTCCAGGCTCATCTTGCGTATCTTGGCGGGGTTGGTCTTTGCCGCTTCGCGCAGGCTCATCAGCCGCTCTTTGCGCCCCTCGTTGCGTTTGAGCCTTGCGCGGACGCCGCGGGCAAACCACTCGTTTTCGGTCTTTAGAAGGTCGAGAAGGTTGTCATGCTGCTTCTGCAGGGTACGCAGGTACTCCTCTTTCTGCTCGAGATAGCGCGAATAGCCCCCCTTGTACTCGCGGAGTTTTCCGTCTTCGACCTCGATGGTCTTGGTCGCGATCTGGTCGATAAAGTAACGGTCATGCGAGATGAAGACCATCGTGTACTGCTCTTTAAGGATCAGCTCTTCGAGAAACTCCACCATGTAGACGTCAAGGTGGTTGGTCGGTTCGTCGAGCAGCAGGATATCGGGTTTCTGCAGCAGCAGCCCGGCGAGGGCCACGCGGCGCTGTTCGCCCCCGCTGAGCATCGCTACCGGGTTGTTCTCCATCTCTTTGAGATAGAAGTGGATCAGGACACGCTCGATCTTGTCGTCGAGCGTCCAGGCATTGTGATGGTCAAGGTAGTGCGAGAGCTCGGCATGCTCTTTCAAAAGCTGCGCATTCTCAAAATCATCCGCAAGCCGGAGCGAGAGAAGATCGTAACGCTCTTTGGCGCTGTAGAGCTCCTGAAGGCCGCGCTCGACCGCCTGGCGAACGGAGTCCCCCTCCCTGAATTTCGGGACCTGATCGAGCATCTTGATCTCGAGATTCTGCCTGGTGATGCGTTCGCCCTCGTCGATATCGAGCTTGCCGCTGACGATCTTCATCAGTGTCGACTTGCCGCTGCCGTTTTTGCCGACGATGACGATCCGCTCGCCCTCATCGACGTGAAAATTGACGTCGACCAGGATCTTTTGCAGATCATAATGTTTGTGTACGCCGAGTAGATCTATCAGTGCCATAGGTTCTCCGAAATGGGTTGGTTATTATAGTTGTCTTGCTTTTGAACGCCGTTATTTCTGTCCGAAGCAGTAGGTCCGGTATAGGAACCAGGAGGCTATCGCCCTATCGCTGTAGCTGTACTCCTGCTGCTTTTTGGGAATGGAGTTATTGCGCATATATGAGCGGACAATACCGGTGACAAGGTAGCTTACCAGCAGTGTCGCCACGGCGAAAAAATAGTCCGCGCTCAAAGCGACCAGCAGTGTCAGAAGAAAAGGCATATAGGTGAGTATATAGCCGGTAACATGGACCAGGAACACGCAGCTCTTTGTTGTAAAAACAGGGGTAGGTTCGATCTCGGGTATAAAGTCATTTTGCATGACGCAATTATAACGCATTATTTGCTTAATCGGCTTGACGGGCTGACGAATAAACTATGTAAAAAACAATCTTAAGACGTCAAATTAGCTTGTGCGATTTACAGCATTGATTGCATTAAGAGTGTATTCTTTTACATAATTATAATGAGGAGTGTTAAAATGAGTGAACCAAGATTACAGGATATCAGTGATTATAACAGGCTCTCGGGCGAAAAGCGCCGCATTGTCTGGGCCGTTGTTATTGCAGGTCTGATCATAGGATCGATCTACCTGGCCGCCAAAAGCTATTATGTTCCGGACGACATCATCGAGAACCATGATGCCATCGGCAAAGTGCCGTCGGTAAAATAGAGTTCAAATCCTCTTTTCTTTACACTGCTTCTGCCTGTAAAATGAAGAGTAGGTTAAGGATACCTCTCTTCCTTCCTTCTGAGGTTGGCTGGAGTTTGTAGAGGTGCCCTTAAAGCAATAATGCTAAAATAGCGCAACTTTTATAGGGTGAAGAA
>CAZNQJ010000058.1:4474-5383 GCA_964575205.1 uncultured Campylobacterales bacterium
TGCCTCTTCCTGCAACAGAGATAAAGGAAGTTTGTGAAAAAGAAAACCTTATAGTACTTCCATCGACTAAAGGGTCATTATGTTAACTACGATTATAGGGATCTATTCACTCTATGTTCTGATCAAGATCTACGTCAGTGTCATGCAGATCGGCTTTGTCAACACTGCCAAGCGTCAGGGTGCTGTTTTGATGAGCAGCGCAGAGTACCTCAAGGCAGGCAATTATGCGGTTGCCAAAGAGCAGCTTGCCATGTTTACGACGCTGGTCGACTTTCTTCTGTTTATCGCCTGGATACGTTTCGGTATCGGTTTCATCGAGCATACTTTTATGATCTATGATCCGGCGATGGCCGCGGTCCTGGGTGTGTTGGCCTTTATTCTGGTCAACGGCCTGATCAGCCTGCCGTTTGCCTATTATGAAAAATTTGTGCTTGATGCCAAATTCGGTTTCAACCGTTCGAGCAAGGCGCTTTTTATCAAAGATACCCTGATCTCGGCGATGCTGACCGTCGTCTTCGGCGCTCTTGTCATCTGGGGGATCTACCTTATCATCACTTCGACCGAGTTGTGGTGGCTCTGGAGTTTCGGATTGATCTTTGTTGTGATCGTTCTGCTCAACATGTTCTACCCGACCATGCGGGCGCTCTTCTTCGACAAGCTGACCCCGCTCGAAGATGAAGAGCTTGCCAAGCAGATCAGCGCTCTGATGGATAAGACAGGGTTTAAGAGCTCCGGGGTCTTCATCTCCGATGCGTCCAAACGCGATGCCCGTCTCAACGCCTATTTCGGCGGTTTGGGAAAGACAAAACGGGTCGTGCTTTTTGACACCCTGCTGCAGAAGCTCACCCCCAATGAGCTGCTGGCGGTACTGGGGCAGCCCGCCGAAGATGTTCCCGTGCCTCATGGCGG
>CAZNQJ010000058.1:5393-5915 GCA_964575205.1 uncultured Campylobacterales bacterium
ATCTATAAGAACATCGCCCTGATCGGCGGCATGCTCTTTGCGATGTTCGCCCTCTTCGGCAACCTTCCCGACACCCTCTACATGGAGATCGGCATTCAGAAAAACGCGGCCAGCATGATGATGCTTTTTATGCTGGCAATGCCGCTGCTGGGCTTTGTCATGATGCCGGTTATGGGAATTGTGAGCCGCCACAACGAGTACGAAGCGGACAGGACAGGTGCCGACCTGGGCGGAAAGCTTTTTTTGAGCGAGGCGCTTAAGAAACTGGTGAGCGAGAACAAAAGCTTTCCGCTTTCGCATCCGATCTATATCTTTTTCTATTACACGCACCCGCCTGTTTTGGAACGCCTCAGAGAGCTTGGCGTCGATATCAACAGTCATGCCAAAGAAGCGCTCGAGGGAACATGCCCGTCGATCGATTAGAGGGACGGCCGGTCAAAGATTGGCTGCAGCAGATCACTGCCGAACTGCAGGGGTGTGTCGAGCGTCCCAGACGCGAAGCCCAGCTGCTTATCATGGCGC
>CAZNQJ010000058.1:5925-7463 GCA_964575205.1 uncultured Campylobacterales bacterium
TCGAAGAGGGCGGAAAGCTCGCTGATTGGCTTGATCGCCGCAAAAAAGCCGAACCGATCGAATACATCACCGGCCGCGTCAGTTTTTACTCCCGGGAGTTCCACATCGAAGCGGGGGCGCTGATCCCGCGGCCGGAGACGGAACTCCTCATCGACGAGGTGTTGGCCTGTGCCGACGGCGATAAAGAGCTGACCATCGTCGAGGTGGGTGTCGGCAGCGGCATCATCTCCATCGTTCTGGCGCAGGCGCTGCCGAAGGCAAGGATCATCGCGGTCGATATCAGCGCTGACGCGCTGAACGTGGCACGCAAGAACATCGAGCGGTTCGGCCTTGAAGCGCGCATAGAACTTCGTCAGGGGGACCTTCTGTCTGCGGTCGACGAAGAGATCGACATCCTGGTCTCAAACCCGCCCTATATCGCCGACGACGAGCCGCTGGAGGCCAACCTCGACTACGAGCCGGACCTGGCCCTCTTCGGCGGCGAGATCGGCGATGAGATCATCCGGCGTCTGCTCGATGAGGTGCTTGCACGCCGCATCCCGCTCTTTGCCTGCGAGATGGGGTATGACCAGAAACCGAAGGTGGCGGCCTATTTAGAGAATGCCCGGTATAATGAACTCAAATTTTACAAAGATCTGGCCGGACTCGATCGCGGCTTTGTTCTGAAAAAGGAAACAACATGACAAGCAAACAGTGGGCGGTAACGATCTATCTTCTTTTGGTGGCGATGGCACTCGGCGGGGTGCTGACCCTCGGTATCTTTGTCGCGGCGACGATCTTTCACTCGGACATCTATCTCGCCGGTGCGCTGCTCGACCAGTACAACGAGGGTATTTTGATGGGGGAGATATTCCGCCGTTTCAGCTACTTCATCTATTTCATCGCACTGGCCGTCTTCGCCTTCGAAGCCAACGAGTTTAAACACGGACGGCAAGATAACTACGCGCTTGCAAGCGGCTTTATCGTCATCGCGGCATCGCTGATGTTCAGCGGCGTCTATACCCCGAAGATCCTGGCAATGCAGAAACTCGGTGCTGAAGCGACGCAGAGCGACGCCTTCGAGGCGCTGCATGTGGCCAGCGAGATCGACTTCAAGATACTGGCTGCCGCGCTGGCGGTGCTCTTTATCCGCCGCATGCAGCTGATGTTCGTACCGAAATAGATCAAAAACCGACAGCCCAGCCCCCGGTTAGCGCCGCAGGGCTCCGACCCCTCATAATTTTTTAAAAATATAACAAGACAAGATCGACTATAATGCGCCACTCTAAAACACGCGTCCGTAGCTCAGCTGAGTAGAGCACTGGTTTCCGGTACCAGCGGTCACAGGTTTGAATCCTGTCGGGCGTACCACCCTTTATACCAAACTCCCTAAATTACGATACTTACACGACTTTTTGAATAGACTGAATGCTTTGTTGACTTGTGGTTTTTGTACCAGCAGTCTGATTGATTCGACTCGAATTTGGCACGACGTAAAAAGAAGCAGTCTTGAAGTAGTTATAGTTATCACGTGACCCATTTTTTTCCGGTATCTTCCA
>CAZNQJ010000059.1:0-7289 GCA_964575205.1 uncultured Campylobacterales bacterium
AAACTCTCTTCACAAGTTTGGCACTGCTTCTCATCCTGCGATCTCTAAAGCAATAGATCAGGTCTATACGGCGATCAATGCAGCAGATGCTGATGATATTGTCTTTACATCATGTGCGACAGAATCAAATAACTGGGTCTTGAAATCGATCTGGATCGATAAGATCCTTAACGGTGACAAAAATCATATCGTTACGACAGAGATAGAACACCCCTCAGTACTTTCGACATGCAGATTTTTGGAAGAACAGGGTGTAAAAGTGACCTATCTGCCGGTCAACGAGCAGGGTATTGTCGAGGCGCATACGGTTAAAAGCTTTATCACCGAGAAGACGGCTTTAGTCTCTGTTATGTGGGCAAACAACGAAACGGGAATGATCTTCCCTATCAAAGAGATCGGCGATATCTGTAAAGAGAAAGGTGTCCTTTTCCATACTGATGCCGTCCAGGCCGTCGGTAAGATCCCGGTTGACCTTCAGGAGGTCCATGTCGACTTCCTTTCGATGAGTGCCCACAAGTTCCACGGTCCTAAAGGGATAGGCGCGCTTTATATCAAGAACTCTCAGGAACTTTCCCCGCTGTTGAACGGCGGGGAGCACATGGGCGGCCGCCGCTCCGGAACGCTTAATGTACCCTATATCGTCGGTATGGGAAAAGCGATCGAGATCGCAACGCAGAATATTGAAGCGAAGATGGCGGATATTCGTGCCAAACGGGACCGTCTGGAAGATGCACTTCTTGAAACGATCCCGGAGACAATGACTGTCGGCGACCGCGAGAACCGTACGCCGAATACAATTCTTATCTCCATCCGCGGCGTTGAGGGCGAAGGGATGCTTTGGGACCTTAACAACGGACAGATCGGCGCATCGACCGGTTCTGCCTGTGCATCGGAAGACCTTGAAGCAAATACCGTCATGCTGGCGATCGGTGCAGACAATGAGCTGGCCCACACGGGAATCCGCCTGAGTCTCAGCCGTTTTACTACGGATGAAGAGGTCGATTATGTGATCGAGCACTTTAAAAATGCGGTATCGAGATTGCGTGCGATCTCAAGCTCCTACGCAAAAGTCGGACCTACAAAAGGCGGCGAAGTTCAAGAGTGCGAACTTCATCATCACTAGACTGAGAAGTTAATATAAAGGATATATTATGGCAAAAAATGATCTATTAGGCGGCTCTCTCTGGGACCAGTATTCGAATAAAGTAACGACCTTGATGAACAATCCTCAGCATCAGGGCGAGATCACCGAAGAGGCGGCGGCTGAGCATGGCAACAAGCTCATCGTAGCCGACTTCGGTGCTGAGTCCTGTGGTGATGCGGTACGTCTCTACTGGGAGATCGACCCGGCGACAGACACGATCGTCAACTCCAAGTTCAAAAGTTTCGGCTGCGGTACGGCAATCGCCTCCTCAGACGTAATGACAGAACTCTGCATCGGCAAGACGGTACAAGAAGCGGTCAAGATCACGAACATCGATGTTGAAATGGCACTTCGTGACACCCCTGAGACACCGGCCGTTCCGCCGCAAAAGATGCACTGTTCGGTGATGGCATACGATGTTATTAAAAAAGCAGCCGGCCTCTACATGGGTGTGGATGCCGAAAGTTTTGAAGATGAGATCATTGTGTGCGAATGTGCCCGCGTCTCACTCGGTACGCTTCAAGAGGTGATCCGTCTGAACGATCTTAAAACGGTCGCCGAGGTCACAGACTACACCAAGGCGGGCGGGTTCTGTAAATCCTGTATCAAGCCGGGCGGTCACGAAGCGCGTGAGTACTATCTTGTGGACATTCTTGAAAATACCCGCAAAGAGATGGACAAAGAGAAGATGGCGGCTGCAGCAGATGCCGGCAGTACCGGTGACTTTGAGACGATGACGCTGGTACAGAAGATCAAAGCGATCGATGCCGTTATCGATGAGAGCGTACGCCAGTTCCTGGTCATGGACGGCGGCAACATGGAAGTTATCGATATCAAAGCGTCAGATGAGTATATCGACGTCTATATCCGTTACCTTGGAGCCTGTTCTTCATGTTCATCTTCAACGACAGGTACACTTTACGCGATTGAGGCAACACTTAAAGAGAAGCTCTCTTCCAAAATACGCGTCCTTCCGATCTGATGCTCTTTCCCGCTTAATGCGGGATATCTCAACGCTCCACGCAACTGCTTAAAAAACCCCCACATTTATTTTTCAAAATTTACTTTTTTGTGGCTATAATAGATATATCTTAGCTGAAGGATCCGCCTTGAGTGACTCACAAAACTGCTATCTTCTCGACACCTCCGTTATCCTTGATGACCCCATCAATATACTTCGAATCTCCGAAAACAACGAAAACATTGTTGCGATCAGCGACATCGTGCTGGCTGAACTTAACAACAAAAAAGATGACATGCGTTCAGATGCCGGTTTCCGTGCGAGAGAGTTTTTCAGACTCTCGGATAACGACAAGGGGCAGACGATCAGTTTTGAAGATCTGCCGGAGTGTCTTAAACAGAATGTCGATAAAGAGGCATGCAAGGAGGACCTCTATTACAAGCTGGTACTGCCGTTTGAACCGTCGGTATTGGGCAACCGTGATTATGACAATGAGATACCGCTCTATATTGTCTATCGCAACGACTACAGGATCGTCCGTTCCTACAGTGAAGCGAAAGGGCTTAACGATGCAAAGATCGGCGAGATCGCAAAAGATTACGGCTTAACGCTGTTGACCAATGACATCTCATTCAAGATCGCTGCCGAAGTACAGAATATTGCTGCCGAGAGTATCCGCAACTCGCGTGTTGAAAATGCCGATGCGATCGAGTTTGCACATAACTACTATTATGAGGATGAGCCTGCTGTGCAGGAGAAGGATGAACACCACGATTTTGAGCAGATCACCTTTATCCAAAAGGCGCAGAGCGAGCAGAACGAGATCTATGAAACGGGTATACAGCGTTATGCGATGACGATGAATAATAAGCTGGAGTGGTGTGATTTTGACCGCAGGTTCGGTGAGCATTTTGACAACGAACTTGTCCGTCCTATTAATCTGGAACAGAAGTTCTACTTCACCATACTGACGCATCCGCATAACTTTGTCACGGTCGTTGCCGGTTCGACAGGCTCGGGGAAAACCTTGATGGCGCTTCAGGCCGGACTTGAGCTGGTCAAAGAGGGGATCGTCGAAGGGATCGTCTATGCGCGCAACACGGTGACCTCAAATGACCCGCAGGCGGAACTTGGTTACCGTAAAGGGGACCAGGAGCAGAAACTCGGCTATTTTATGTACCCGCTCTACTCCGCCATCAACTTTACGATCGAACACCAAACAAAACGCTCTATCGATGCAAGGATAGCGTATACGGGCAACATCAACTCGACCAAACGTGAAAATGCGACGGAACAGTTTATGGCCAAATACAATATCGAAGTGATGGATATCGCCCACATGCGCGGCACCACCATCTCGCGCAAGTTTGTCATCATCGATGAAGGGCAGAATATGACCAATGCGACACTGAAACTGATCGGGACCCGTATGGGAGAGGAGACCCGTCTGGTGGTGATGGGCGACCCGCACCAGATAGACCACCCGTTTCTCTCAAAGCGCCGCAACGCCCTGGTCACACTGCTGCAAAAAGCCAAACATAACGATTTTGTTGCCGGTATTCAGCTGCGCCATACGATCCGAAGCGAGGTTGCGAACTGGTTCGACAAGAACTTCTAAAGAAGCTCCTCTCGCTTAGAGGGCCCCGCCCATCTGCGCCACCCTGTGTCCAAACTTTTTTCGCGGCTGCTCTCTTATTGTTATCTCCGATACTAAATACGTATTATTAAAAAAACGTTACAATAGATTAAAGCAGAAGTGTGGAGTGTCCGGATGAAAATAGTTATTATCGGGGGTATTGCAGCGGGCATGAGTGCAGCGGCAAAGGCAAGCCGTCTGTTAAAAGAGGGTTCGATCACCCTCTACGAAATGGGCGATATCATCTCTTTCGGCGCCTGCGGACTGCCCTATTTTGTGGGCGGCTTTTTTGATGACGATTCGCAGATGATCGCACGCAGCGTTGAGCAGGCACAGGAGAGCGGTATCGATCTCTTTACCGGCCATCAGGTACTGAGCATCAATGCTGCCGATAAATCGGTAGAGGTCAAAAATCTTCAAAGCGGTGAAATCTTCCATGACAGCTATGACAAGTTGATGATCGCGACGGGTGCCAATGCCATCATGCCGCCTTTTAAAAACAGCGCTCTTGCCAATATCTTTACCTTGACCAAGATGGAAGACGGTCTCGGACTCAAGAGAGCCGTCACTTCCGATGCTGTTCAAAATGTCACCGTGATCGGCGGCGGTTTTATCGGTATTGAAGTCATTGAGGCGATGATCAAACAGGGAAAAAAAGTCCGTCTTATACAGCGGAGCGAGCGTATCTTCAACACAATATTCGATGTGAGGATCACAGATCTCATGCAGGAAGAGCTTCTGCATCACGGGGTGGAGTTGATACTGAAAGAAGGAGTTACCGGTTTTGAAGGGCATGAAAAAGTTGAAGCCGTTATAACCGATAAAGGGAGATATCCTGCCGATCTCGTCATCATTGCGACAGGCTTTAGACCCAATACGGATTTTATAGAGAATATGCGTATCAAGCGGCTTCCAAACGGTGCCATCATTGTGAACAACCGGGGCGAGACAAGCGTTGCCGACATCTATGCGGCCGGTGATTGTGCTACTGTAGCGCATATTGTCAAAAAAGAGAATGTCTACATTCCCCTCGCGACAGGCGCCAATAAACTTGGCCGTGTCGTCGGCGAAAATATGGCGGGGGGCGAGGCGTATTACCCCGGTTCGCTTGGTTCGGCGTGTGTGAAGGTGATGGAGTATGAAGCCGCTTTGACGGGTATCAATGAAACCGATGCGGCAAAGATGGGACTGGATTATAAGACCGTTTTTATAAAAGATACAAACCACAGCGGCAATTATCCCGGCCAGCACGATCTCTATATCAAACTGCTTTATGATGCAAAGACAACGGTCATTCTAGGCGGGGAGATCCTTGGCAAAGACGGTGCAGCGCTCCGCATCGATGTGATCGCAATGGCGGTGAAGACCGGGATGACTACCAAGGAGCTCGGCATGATGGATTTCTGCTATTCGCCGCCGTTTTCTAATGCATGGGATGCATTGAATATTGCCGGAAACGTGGCCAAATAGTCCTCAGGCTTTGTAGTACCCTTTGACGCCGGCCATCGTCCGCCCCATATTAAGCAGGACCATATCGGCTACGACAAGGGCTGCCATCGCCTCTGCAACGACAGAACCGCGAATGGCGACACAGGGGTCGTGGCGCCCTTTGAGGGAAAAATCGACCTCTTCGTTCTCCGTCGTTGTCGTTTGCTGTTCGATAAAGATGGAGGGTGTCGGTTTGAAGTAGATATTCAGACGTACCTCCTCCCCGTTGCTGATACCGCCCAGAATGCCGCCGGAGCGGTTGGACTCAAAACCCTCTTTGCGGATCGGATCGTTATTGGTCGAGCCGAAGGCCCTGGCGCTTGCAAAGCCGTCGCCTATTTCGACCGCTTTAACGGCATTGATCCCCATCATCGCCTCGGCAAGGACACCGTCGAGTTTATAGTAGAGCGGTTCGCCCAGACCGACAGGCAGGTTATTCATCCTGATCTGTGCGACACCGCCGACGGAATCGTGGCGGTTCTTGGCTTCGAGGATGGCATCTTTCTGGGCCTGCTCGACATTTTTGTCGAGGGCGTAGATCTCGCTGCCGGCAGGATAACTGTAATCGAGCTCTTCGGCGCGGATGCCGGCGATCTCAATGATCCCGCTCTCGACAGTGATGCCCAGCTCATTGAGCATCAGCTTGGCCACGGCCCCGGCGGCAACGCGTGCAGCCGTCTCGCGCGCAGAGGAACGTCCGCCCCCCCGGTAGTCGCGAATGCCGTATTTGTGCCAGTAGGTAAAGTCGGCATGGCCAGGACGGAAGGTATCTTTGATATTGGTGTAGTCTTTGCTTTTCTGGTTGGTGTTATAGATGACCATCGCGATAGGGGTACCGGTGCTGACGCCTTCAAAGACACCGCTGAGGATCTCGACGCTGTCGGCCTCTTTGCGCGCGGTCGCAAACTCGTTTTGTCCCGGTTTGCGGCGGTCGAGCTGGGCCTGGATATAGGCCTCGTCGATTGTCAGCCCCGCCGGAACACCGTCGATCAGACAGCCTATCGCTTTGCCGTGGGACTCGCCGAATGTTGAAAAGCTGAAACGGATACCGAATCGGTTCATACTTCACCTTCCTTTAACAGGTTGATCGCAATAAAAGCCGCCTCTTGCTGGGCGACTTTTTTACTTTTTCCGCTGGCGCTGGCATACTCTTTGCCATCCACGTAGACGGCGATCTTGAACTCTTTTTTATGATCGGGTCCGTGTGATCCTACTAGTCTGTACTCGGGTGTGGTCCCGAACTGCGCCTGGGTTATCTCCTGAAGCGTTGTCTTATAGTCTTTAAAAAGGGTGTCAAGCGAGATGTCGGGATAGACCTCTTCAAGCAGTTTGACACTGATCTGGCGTGCGCGCTCCAGCCCGCCCTCAAGATAGAGTGCACCGATGATCGCTTCAAAGGCGTTGGAGAGAAGCGAGGGTTTGCTGCGGCCACCGTTGTTCTCTTCGGCGTTGGAGAGAAAGAGCAGTTCGCCCAGCCCGATGTGCAGAGCCAGACGGGTAAAGCCCTCCTCGTTCACCAGTGAAGCACGCATTTTGGAGAGTTTTCCCTCGTCGTGATTGGGAAATTTATTGAAGAGGTACTCCCCTACGATAAGATCGAGTACAGCATCGCCTAAAAACTCTAAACGTACATAATTGTAGGGCTGTATGTATCTATTGTGGGTCAGAGCTTCAATAAAGATAAATTTGTTAACAAATTGGTAGTCAAGTCGATTTTCAAGTTTTTTTATCTCTTGCATTGTTATCCTTTCAAAATTCAGTTCAGAAGCGCTTTAAACTCTTCCGCCTTGGCCCGGGCGATATCGTCGCAGCGCTCATTCTCTTCATGCCCGTCGTGTCCTCTGACCCAGATACCGAGGATCTTGTGCGGTGCCGAAACCTCGACATACTCGCGCCAGAGATCGGGGTTCTTGACTTTTTTAAAGTCCCTTTTTATCCAGCCTTCAAGCCACTCGTTGATCCCTTTGATCACATACGAGGAGTCTGAGATGACCTCGACGTCACAGGGTTCTTTAAGGGCTTTCAGCCCCTCGATGACACCGCGCAGTTCCATGCGGTTG
>CAZNQJ010000060.1:0-7261 GCA_964575205.1 uncultured Campylobacterales bacterium
AGGCGAAAACACTCGAATTCATCAATGCAAACAAAGATGATTATGAAGATATCGTCATTGAAGGTGTGATTACCAGCAAAAACCGTGGTGGTTATGTAATCGAAGCAGATTCTGTTAAGTTCTTTATGCCGCGTTCACTTGCAGCGTTCAAAGAGAGTGACGAAGTCGTCGGTCGTAAAGTCAAGGCGCAGATCGTCAAACTTGACCCGGAAGATACGTCGATCATCGTTTCACGCCGTAAACTCTTTAATGAAGAGCGTAAAAAGAAAAAAGAGATCATCGACAAATTGTTGGCAGAAGATACAATCGTTGAAGGTGTGATCAAAAAGATCACCTCATACGGTATGTTTATCGATGTCGGCGGTGTTGACGGTTTGGTTCATTACAATGAGATCTCCTACAAGGGGCCGGTCAATCCGTCCAAGCTTTACAAAGAGGGCGAAACAGTAACGGTCAAAGCGATCGGTTACGATAAAGACAAACGCCATCTTTCTCTCTCTATCAAAGCGGTTCAGGAAGATCCTTGGGCAGAAGTAGAGTCTGAGCTGGATGAGGGTGATACTATTACCGTAACAGTAAGTAATATTGAGTCTTACGGGGTGTTTGTTGACCTTGGTAACGATATCGAAGGTTTCTTGCACATCTCAGAGATCACATGGGACAAAAACATCAAAAATCCTGCTGATTACCTGCATGTCGGACAAGAGATTGATGTCGAAGTGATCGAGATCAACTCTGATACACACAAGCTGCGTGTATCACTCAAGCGTCTTCTTGCAAAACCGTTTGACGAGTTTGTGAAAAAACACAAAGAGGGCGAAGTGGTCAAAGGTGTTGTTACATCATTGACTGATTTCGGTGCTTTTGTCAAGATAGCCGGTGTTGAAGGTCTTCTTCATAACCAGGATGTATCTTGGGACAAAGGTGTTAAAGCAAGAGACCTTTTCAAGAAAGGTGACGAAGTAGAAGTCAAGATCGCCCGTATCAACCGTGACGATCAAAAGATCTCTCTTAACCATAAATGTCTTCAAGAGAGCCCGATCGACAAATTCGCTGCCAGCCACAGCCGCAATGAGATCGTTACGGGTACGATCCGCGACATCAAAGATTTCGGTGTATTCGTCTCACTTAAAGACGGTGTTGATGCCTTGATCCGTGATGAAGATCTTGAACCGCTGGTAAAAGAAGAGCTGGAGATCGGCCAGGAGATCGAAGCAGTTATCGCTGTGATCGATACGCAACGTGACCGTATCCGTCTTTCAGTCAAGCAGCTTTCGCGTTTGAAAGACCAAAAGATCATCGAAGATCTGAATAAAGAAGACACCGGGAATACCCTTGGTGATCTTCTTAAAGATAAACTCAATAAGTAATTCCCTTGTAACCATTATGTGAAGAGTCGGCTTATCAGCCGCTCTTTTCTGGCTGTATCTCCAATTTTGACCTGAATATATTTGCAATAGATTGATGTCAAAATTCACACAATTATTTTATTACTAGGATGTAAAGTTATGGAAAAATATCAGATTGTTGTATGCGATCACATTCATGAAGCCGGTCTTGAAATGCTTAAAAATGATGACCAGATCGATTACGTTTTTGCAGCAGATATTGATAAAACTGAACTTTTAGATGTCATTAAAACGGCAGATGTCGCCATCACTCGTAGCTCAACCGATGTTGATCAAAAATTTATTGATGCAGGAAAAAACCTTAAAGCAATCGTCCGTGCGGGTGTCGGTGTCGATAATGTTGATATCGAAGGGTGCTCAAAAGAGGGGATCATCGTTATGAACGTGCCGACTGCCAATACCATCGCAGCGGTTGAACTCACCATGACACATATGCTCTCTTGTATGCGTATGTTCCCTTACTCCCATGACCATCTTAAAAACCAGCGTATCTGGAAACGCGAGAAGTGGTACGGATATGAGCTGAAGGGCAAAAAACTGGGCGTTATCGGTTTCGGAAATATCGGCAGCCGTGTGGCTATCCGTGCTAAAGCATTCGAGATGGACATCGTTGCCTACGATCCGTATATCAATGCATCAAAAGTGACCGATCTTGGTATGGAATACACCGAGAACTTCGAAGATATCCTGGCCTGCGACATTATTACGATCCATACGCCAAAGAACCAGGAGACGATCAACATAATCGACAAAGAGGAGATCGCCAAGATGAAAGACGGCGTTGTGCTGATCAACTGCGCACGCGGCGGTCTTTACAACGAGGATGCGTTGTATGACGGCCTCAAATCCGGAAAAGTCCGTTTTGCCGGCATCGATGTATTTATCAAAGAGCCTGCAACCGATCATCCGCTTTTGGACCTTGACAATATTGTTGTCTCGCCTCACCTCGGCGCCAACACGTTCGAATCACAGTACAACATTGGCGTAGAAGCGGCACAGCAGGCGATCCAGGCCGCGAAAGGAATCGCTTACCCGCATGCGATGAACCTTCCGATCGACGAGAGCAAGATACCGTCATTCGTCAAACCGTTCCTGGAGATGGGACAGAAGATCGGTTTCCTTGCAACACAGATCAACAAAGCCCCGATCGTCTCTGTAAAAGTAAGCGGCGACGGTGAAATCGCACAATACCTGGAGTCACTGGCGACATTCGCAACCGTCGGTGCAATGGCAGAGACAACCGGCGATACGGTCAATTATGTCAATGCCGAGTTCATTGCCGAGAAGCGCGGTATTAAAATAGAGGTTGATAACACCCATGTTAAAACACCGTACAAAAACCTTATTACGGTCAAACTGACAACGGAGAAACGCGCGGTCAGTATCTCTGCGACGATCTTTGAGGGCGGTGTACAGCGCATCGTCGATATAGACGGTTTCGAAGTCGATGTCGCACCCAAAGGCAACATGATCATCTTTAAAAATACCGATGTTCCGGGTGTTATCGGCAAGGTCGGTACTATCCTTGCAAACAACAATGTCAATATCTCGGATTTCCGTCTGGGCCGCAATAACAAGTCTGAAGCACTCGCCGTGATCCTGGTCGACTCGGATGTAAAAGAGGCTGCGCTCAGTGAACTCGCAGCACTTGAGGCATGCATCAGCGTCAAAGTCGCGCGTCTGTAATTATCCGGCATCCTGCACCGTCGGGATGCCTTTTTCTCCCCTTCGCATCCTCTTTTAACGCTAAACCGTTATCCAGGCTACTAAACTCTTGTAAATAAAATATGAAATGTCATGAAATAGCATTAATTCTTTTGTGTTTTTTCTGTGATACAATTATTTCATATCATAAAAGGAGTTGACCATGAAAAGTTTATCTCTCGTAATAGCTGCACTACTGCTCGGTGCAGCAGTTTATGCGGCAGATTTTTCGTCTAAAAGTACGGATGAACTGCTTAATATGCGCGGTACGCTGACAACACTGCAAGAGCGTAACGAGCTACACAATGAACTGATGACCCGTCAAAAAACGATGACGAAAGAGCAGCTGAAAAAATTTAATACATATCCGCCGGAAAACCGTACAAGAAAGAATCAGGGTATGGGTCAAGGTATGGGCCAAGGCAAATGCGGACAAGGCAAGTGCGGCGGAACGGGCCAAGGCATGGGCAGAGGCATGGGCGGCGGTCCGAAGCGCTGATCTTTTGAGCGGATTCCGATTCCAAGCCGTCTTTTTTGTTTCCGGGTAAGGGCTGGAAGCATCGGAGATACTGCAACAGGTACGCTAGATCAATGGCTGATGGGCGTAGAAAACGTTCATCGGTAGAAACTGCCGGATTTTTGCAGTCAGGTCTCCGCCTATACTGCATAGTTGCATGACACGATTGAGCAGAAGAGAATATATTCTCCGCTACGGACAGATCGCCAAGATGAAAGAGTTTATGATGAGCACACCGCAACGATTCACTGTCTACATACCTATTGCATTAAAACAGCTTACAGGGGATAAGCAGTGAAAGGACAGCTTATTCTTCTGCGGCACGGCCAGAGCCGTTACAATCAACAAAACCTCTTTACGGGATGGACCGATATCGATCTAAGTGAGCAGGGGGTGCAAGAAGCGAGATCTGCGGGAGAGACTCTCTCACACTACGGAATCTATCCGGAAATCTGTTTCACCTCCTGGCTGAAAAGGGCTATTCATACTGCGCAATTGGCGCTCGAAGAGATGGAGTGGGAGCAGATCGATACAGTCAGAAGCTGGAAGCTTAACGAGCGGCACTACGGCACATGGCAGCAACATAACAAAGATCAGATCAGGGCTGAAGTCGGCGAGACGGAGTTTTTTGCCGTGCGCCGCGGGTTCGACAGCTCTCCGCCGCCACTGAAAGATGGTGATCCGAGACTTCTGCAGGACAACAGCAGATACAAAGAGATCGATCCGGAACTGTTGCCAAGAGGAGAATCCCTTGAAGATACAGCAAAAAGAGCGCTCAGCTATTTTTTTGAGAAGATCGTACCGCAGCTGGCCAGGGGCTCAACGGTATTGGTCTCTGCCCACGGAAATTCGCTGCGCGCCTTGGTGATGGCAATCGAGAAGATCGATAGAAAAGAGGTCGAGGGGCTTGAAATACCGACAGGCCTCCCGATCGTTTATGATTTCGATGAGATGATGAACATGACCAAAAAAACTATTCTCAAGAGAAGTCAACAGTAATGAAATTTTTAGATGAGCGGCAGAATAGAGCTCAGATAAACAGAAGACGGTTTAACGACTTATAGAACAGCGGCGTTTTGGGAATTCCTTAGAATGCAATAGTGTCAAATGGCGCTTTTGAGAGATCAATCTGTCTGGTTTACTCTCTTTTTGCTATCAGGTATGTAGAGGTGGGACTGCCGGATATTTATTGCGTTTGTGTTAAGATTTCGTCTATATGAAGCAGAAAATCAAAACCAAAGCAAAACAGATCATCCAAAGTCCTGCGGCCAAAAAAGCACTTGTTTCGATGAGACCGGCTAAAACGTTGTGGGGTTTTTTGGGGGTTGTACTTTTTTTTATCGTGCCTGAACTTATCGGCTTTATTTGGGGTGCCGACATTACGGGGTATGCCCAATCAGAGCTGCTGAGAACAACTTCGGCTGTTCAACAACAATACTATGATCTGTTGATAATGCTTTTCAGTGAGGGGGGCAGCTGGGTTAACCTGGCTATCGGCATCGCACTGCTTTTATGGCTTTTTTTTGATTAACGATAGCGCGGCAAATGGTGATCGCTGCTTGTGCAGGCTTGGTATTTATACATATAAACGTTGAAGATGCTTGTTATGCTAGTAAGCATAACTGAAAAGCAGCGATGCGTAACCGTGTATTTTGGATTGCTGCGTAAAACTTTTGCTCTCTGCCGTATACATAATCGAAAGCTGATAACGCTTATACGAACCGCCAAAACCTCCGCCGACCCTTCCTACGAGGGGGTAAGGGTCGACAGATAGAGAATTTCCGTCGTAATTGCCCTGTAGAAAGATGTCTCTGACTACAAGGCGCAAGTCACTCTGCAGCTGCAGATAATAACTGTAAGCTGCCCTGTACCGCTTCGCACCGCTGTCCAACGCCGGGATCGCGGAATCCAGCCCCGGCATCATAACGAAGTTCTGGCCGAAATCACTGGGTATGTGCAGCCCTATCCTGTAGAGTACGCCAACATCCAGCTCTGTACGCACATTGCCGATAACACCGCCCACATGCGGTATCAATACCGCCTCATACTGCTTTGTGTCGACGATGTAGCGTTCATGATGGTGATACGCCAGATTGACTCCAAGTTCATCATGAAGCTGGTTCTGCCATCCGTTGACAGGATCGCCCAATATATGGTCATGAACAAATTTTTGGATCTCACCGGCCTTGACAGAGGGACCTACAAGGCCCAGCTGAATTTCCAGGGAGTCCAAACTTTTTGCACTGCTTTGATGCAAGGCGAAAGAGGCATAGAGCCACCCCGCATAGGGACGATCGTCTGGTTGCGGTTTTGGATCATTGAACTTTGCGGGCGTATACATCTCCATGGTCAGACCCACCGCAAAATAGGAGATGCTCTTTTGCCTGTCGCTGAAGGGAAGAGCAAAGAGATCATCATGAACTCTATACAAAAATGAGAGATCGCAACCCAATGTGTACCATCGATCGGTTCTGATAAAGGCATCATTTTCGAAGACAAAATTGAATCGTTCAAACTCCAAAAGATCCTTTTCTTTTGCCTGCAGCGAAAGCAGAAAAACAGCGAGTAAAAGCAGGATCAATCGTCTAGGCATCAGGATAAGGCTCTTTATATTTTTTTTAGAAGCGGTATTGGTCGATTGACATATTATAGTCAAAGTCAGCAACGCTATGATTACAAGGCACAACATACTTAATTGAGGGAAAAGAAGATGACGCACTATATGGGGCTTGTTCGCAAGCCGGTAGAGATAGTGCAATCGAACGGCGAATCCTCAGCAATATTTATTTTACTGATATGTAACAGCAGCGTAGCGAAAAAGTCGTATAATGGTTGGATGAAATCCATGCTGCTGCCTACCTATCTGTTGAACCATATTCAAGATGCAGAGGCATTGCTGCCGCAAATTCATAGCGGCAGCGATGCCGAGAACCTGCATCAGTACCGTGTCGCACTCAGGCGGGCCCGGTCTGTCATCAAGGTCTATCTGAATGAGAGCCGTGATTTTGAAGAGGCACTGAAGTTTCTGCTCAAGTCTACTAATGAACTGCGGGAGATAGATGTATTGGTGATGGGTATAGATGCCGTGCGGTATCCTCAGCTTTTTTCGGATCTCGCGCCGTACCGAAATGCCCTCTATCAGAAGCAGTGGGGCAGCGAAACTGTGCAGACACATCAGAATACCCTGCATCGGTTGATTGCGGAGCTGGATACGCTTCAATACGTTCTGTCGGACAAAACGCTTGTCAAGATCGCTCTGAAGCAGTACGAAGAGGCCATTGCATTAAAAAAAGAGCTCAGCCGCAAGAGCAGCGCAAAAAAAATACACAAGGTGCGCATTCGCTGCAAACTGGCCCGCTATGCACTGGAGTTTATTGAAGAGAGCAGTTTGAAAGAGGTCGGCAAAAAGATCAAAAAATGCAAGAAGATACTGAACCATTTCGGTGCGATACAGGATACCGCCAACCAGCTTGCCCTCTTAAAAGATTTTTGTAAAAGCCATGCGTCAATCGAGTGCCGGGCACTCTACAAAGAGCGGAAAAAAGTCTTTGAAAAATTAAAAGAAAGTCTATAACTGAACGTATTTTCTTACGTCACAGAAATCGGATTTTGCTGGGCAGCGGCACATTCT